>NZ_VOBC01000004.1:300000-393997 GCF_008369195.1 Sporosarcina sp. ANT_H38
TGATAAATGTCATTACAAACGCTTAATAACCGATTAATTACATTTAATGCGACAATCATAATATACGCGAGCGCTAACGTTTCGATTGCCTTTTGATAAGTCGGGAAAGACGATGCAAAAGAGTAAATAATAATCGCAGGAACAAAATGAGACATTTGACGGAAAACGTTTCTTCTCGATAAAATACTATCCCACTTGAACTTGTGCTTGCTTAAAATATGTGTGATAAAACGGATAATCACCTGTTTAGTAATGAAGTTTGCAATGATACAAAGTACTACGATAAAACTAATCAAAATGACAAAGGAAATACTGTCAACCCATGTCGAATCCACGCCGTATCCTAAAAGACGATTTCGGATAAAGATCATTTGTTCCACTCCTAATCTGTCGTGAATTTTGTTTATAACGTATTAATATGTAACGCTTTTGTATTGTAATTAAGTATATAAGTATAACAGAATCCATTAACTTTTACCTTCATTCTGTTTTATGATGACAGTATTCAATGCATTTCCGCAGTACTCATTTATAAAGTCTTGTTCATCAACAATATTGTTTTAATCATACTATACTTGCCATCATTCTATCTGTTTATGAGGAAATAGAATAAAGAAGTTCCATGCTAGCACCAAGGTTTTTGTAAAAATGAAGGCATTAGTAGTTTACCCAAATAGCAAAGCTAACATTGAGATCGTGAAAAAAACTTGTGGTCCTTACAATCCATTGAACCATTAGTAGGTATTGAATAGTGCGACGTGTGCAAGGCTGCTAAAAAAGTGCTCTCTCCATCAAATTGTGACTGAAAGTTTCCATTGAAACCGCTTCGGCGCTTGCTTATGGCTTCGGCTACCCGGTGTCCAGTTACTGGACACTTGTAAGGCACCTTCGCTGGATCTACTTACGTATTTTACTAAGTCACTAAAAAAGTAATGAGGACAACGAAAATGAGCCATTCCACGATAAAATCGGGGAATGGCTCATTTTATTATTGTGAATTTCAAGTAACTGTGCACGACGCTATTCCGTCAAATCACTACAATTACATTTTTATAAGAAGTGGATTAGGTATTTACTTCAACATCTATCCCTTTTTTATTTTCATACAATTGTGCTAATTGTTTGTTATTGTTTGTTGCACATGTACCTTAAAATTAAGTTTATGAATTAATCATTGTTCACTCGACTCGTCTTATCTAAAACTGAGTTTCTTGTTATTCAATAGGACCCATGAATTCAGTGGCAATTAATATATGCTCTATTAGTTTCACTGTTTTTAGATTTTCAGCTTTTTCTGTTCCACCTAATCCTAATAAAGGGGTGTATCCAAAACACTCGTCATAGTTAGGGGCACTATATTTACTAGTCGCTTCAGGATAAGGCTGCCACATTAATTCATCGTTCATAAAGTCATTATCTTTTAAATCATCAAAAAAGAATTCAAATCCGGATGAAACAACATTAACATATCCTTTCCTAAAGTTTAACAAATTTACATACTTATCTTTCTCCCATACTATAATATCACCCATTGCGGTTGTAAAAATAGGAATCGCTTGCTCATACCTTAGGTAACTTCTCTCTAAAATATCTAAATAATCGTCTGGATTAATAACTTTTAAATAGTCATTTACGAAACTACCAAAACCATATTTTCCCCATATTTCTATTAGCTCTTCAGGAAGTTTATCCTTATACTTCAAAATAACATCTTCATCAACAGTTTCATGTTTAATAAAATCGCTAAATATAGTTTCCACTTAAAAATCCCCCTTTGATTATTCAGTTAATTTCACATTTAAATAATTATTCTTTAGCTGCTCAGGTGTCATATTCTTAGCAATTCCCCTTATTTGATCATCAACAACATCAATCCTATATTTCCATTGAGTACCAATGGAGGAATTTACTCTTTTATCCCCCAAACCTCCAATAATGTTTGCTCTTCCTCCAGCTATTTGATCTGGAATATGGAGTGCTGCTTTTGTTCCCATCCATTCTGAAGCTTGCTTTGTCGCATCCGCTCTGGAAAGTCCTTGTTTTCGCAGTTCAGTAATTTTGTCTTTAAGCGCTTCTTGTCTAGCCATTTTTTGAGCTGCATTTCCTTCTATTGCTCTACCTTCGGCAATATATCTTTCTCTATTTATTAGATATTCGTCAACCGTTAACTCATTCATACCTTTTTCTTGGTCTTTTAATTGTCTTGTAAACTCTTCTGAATCATGTTTAACATTTCTATTAAAGTTCACTTCAATTTCTTTTATTCTAGGTAAATTATCTAAAATCTTAACATTACCCGTACCCTTAGCCCCAACATCCACATTCTTTATTTCAACCTTAACATCGACATCTCCACTTTTTATACTCGTAGGAATATCCGTTTTTGCAAATGGCATATTCAATGTAAGGGCATTTGGCCTACCCAATTGGTAATGAGTGTTAGATAAGCTATCTAGTTGATTTTGAGTTCTTCCTAGTGGACTGTTGACGACATCTTGGTAAATTGGGGAATAGATGGACGCCATCTTCTCTGTACTTACCACTTTACTTACTTGATTTAAATCATTTCCTTTTAAGGCTAATTTCCCACCCGTACTTGCCCAACCAGCAACCGGAATCATCGCTCCAAAAGAGAGGGCCGCATTCAATGTATCCCCTCTCGCCGTATAAATAACACCATTTACGCCATCTGCTGCTTCACCAATAACAGGTACCAGCCCTGCAATATCTAATCCAACCTGTAAATAATCTAGTAATTTGTTATCTTTGGGTTTGTCGACTTGAACGATCTCTTCTGTTTTATATTCAACTTTGGAAACAACTTCATAGAAAACTGTTTGGCCAACAACATACTCTTTAATGAGTAAACCATTTTCATACTCATGATATTTTATATTTCCCTCTACGTTTTCTTCAATAGTAGTTACTTTTTTTCTTTCAAAGTTTTGGAAAGTGGCCGCAGTAATCATCGTGCCGATCAGCTGTTCTTGTTCCTTTATCCATAAGTCACTAGGATTTAAGTACACTTTTGGGAACAGTTCCGTTCTAATTTCACTTCTAAACGTCAGAACATTCCATTGGCTCGGGACGAAATTTATGTCCTTGACCCCTGCTAGGAACAGCCCCTCCATATCCGTAAGCCACGTGTTCATCGTCTGTAAATCTTGTTCAATGGGATTCAGTGCAGAAGTCTGTGTTGCATCAAATTCATAAAGTTGCGAGATGGTATCATCACGTTTTCTTTTAGAACGAATGACTCCCTCCTGCACTCCGCTCTCATCTAAGTGGGGTAAGCTGATAATATCACTCACCTGATCCATGATACTGTTTGCCTCATCCGTCAAACTTCTATATTAGTCTTGTTTTAAATAAAAAACCTTGAAAGGCATTAAGCCAATCAAGGTTAAGTAACTATTCTGCAGTTACGGTAACGAATGCAGTTTCAACACTTGGAAAGTCATCTAGGAATGCACTGCTTACTAATTCTTTGGTTATAATTTAATTTTCTTTTATTAAATTTATTATAATAATGAATCTGACAATATCTTTTCAAGCATTTCATCAAATTTTTTGAACTCAACCATTTCTCGCCCTGATGGATTATCTAATTCAATATATTGCTCTTTATTTGTATCATATACATACCAACTGATATTACTTTCTCCTAAAAACAAATATTTTTTCTGGTCTTCATTTTCATACCATATCTGATTAAAAGAAATTAATCCATTAATATGTTGGTTCGGTTTTTTTTCTAATAATACTTCATCTATTCCATATAGAATAAACCCATTAAACTCTAAACCATTTATTGCCTTCAAAACATTATTATATTCACTTGGTAAGTCTTTTTGTAACTCTTCCTTAACATTTTTCATAAATTTAGCTAACTCTACTTCACTAGCGCCTGTATTTACTTGCTCGCCGTATAAATTTTTCTCCTCTATTATTTCTTCTAATTTGATATTCCACATATTTTAACCCCCCTAACGTTTTTCAGGATACAATTTCCCTTCAGGAAATGGCCAATCAACTATTTGTTTTTCACCTGGAGCTAGTTGCTTTGCAAAGCTATTTTGAAAATTTGTTATAACTTTATGATAAGGTTCATTCTGGATTAATATTAGGTTATTAAAACTATTTGTTCCGCTATCATCTATTGGTACTTTATGATGAACTTGCCAACCATCAGGAACTCTACCTTTTTGTAATTTTAATAAATCAACATCAGAGAAACCTGCATCTTTTAAAATATTTGTATTTTTTGATAAGTCGCTCAAAAATTGTTTTCTTATCGAATTATCAAACTCTTTTCTTAAGCTTTCTAATTCTGTTCTATCTCGTTTTACATATACTATTTCTTTTGTTTTTATTCCTTCTAGAGTAACATTTAACCCTCGAAGTTTTCCTGCAAAATCGACCTTTGTCCCTCCTTCAATAACATTACCCGTACCCTTAGCCCCAACATCCACATTCTTTATTTCAACCTTAACATCGACATCTCCACTTTTGATACTCGTAGGAATATCCGTTTTTGCAAATGGCATATTGAATGCAAGGGCATTTGGCGTACCCAATTGGTAATGTGTGTTAGTTAAGAAATCTAGTTGATTTTGAGTTTTTCCCAGTGGACTGTTGACGACATCCTGGTAAATTGGGGAATAGATGGACGCCATCTTCTCTGTACTTACCACTTTACTTACTTGATTTAAATCATTTCCTTTTAAGGCTAATTTCCCACCCGTACTTGCCCAACCAGCAACTGGAATCATCGCTCCAAAAGAAAGGGCCGCATTTAATTCATCCCCCCTCGCCGCATAGATAACACCATTTACGCCATCTGCTGCTTCACCAAAAACGGGTACAAGCCCTGCAATATCTAATCCAACCTGAAAATAATCTAGTAATTTGTTTTCTTTCGGTTTGTCGACTTTAACGATTTCTTCTACTTTATATTCAACTTTGGAAACAACTTCATAGAAAACTGTTTTGCCTACAATATACTCTTTAATAAGTAAACCATTTTCATACTCATGATATTTTATATTTTCCTCTAGATTTTCTTCAATAGTAGTTACTTTTTTCCCTTCAAGGGTTTGAAAAGTGGCCGCAGTAATCATCGTGCCGATCAGCTGTTCTTGTTCCTTTATCCATAAGTCGCTAGGATTTAAGTACACTTTTGGGAATAGTTCCGTTCTAATTTCACTTCTAAACGTCAGAACATTCCATTGGCTCTGGACGAAGGTTATGTCCTTGACCCCTGCTTGGAACAGTCCCTCCATATCCGTAAGCCACGTGTTCATCGTCTGCAAATCTTGTTCAAAGGGATTCAGTGCGGAAGTCTGGGTTGCGTCAAATTCATAAAGTTGTGAGATGGTTTCATCACGTTTTCTCTTTGAACGAATGACTCCCTCCTGCACTCCGCTATCATCTAAGTGAGGCAGTCCGACAATATCACTCACCTGATCCATGATACTGTTTGCCTCATCCGTCAAACTAGTGGTGAGATGACCAATTAGCGTAAGTCCCTGTTCCAGTTCTCCTTCTAGGAATTGTTCTAGTATGAAGCCTGCCGAATCTGGTTCGAGTGAATGAAGTGCTGCCTCCATCTGTTGAAGCACTTGTTTGAATTGTTCTGAAAACAACTGAAAATAATGAAGAAATGGTAAATGACATTCCTGGTAAAAGGAACGAATGGCATTACCTCCCGCTCCTTTAAATTGTTCCTCCATCTGAACTAGACCCTCCACTGTATGGTGGATCGCTTCCATCTCACCGCTTAGCCTGTCCAACATAGTAATGTTGCGCTGCAGCCCATCCTGAAATAAATCTACATCTACTATTTTCATAGGCATTGCCTCATCAATCGTTTAAAAATAGCCACTTCACAATATTCTTTAGTATACAATGATACCCTACAGGTGAACATTCTTCTCCTCCTCTACTACACTATCAATAGTTATAATATTTCATTTATCCACTAGAATGTAAAGGCAGAAGTTAGAATATTCCTGAAAATAACGAATTAATATATATAAAATAGCACATGTCTCGTGCTAATGAGGTTCTGTTTTAAGTTTTGATACAGCTTCAAATACAGGAGGTAAGGTGTACTTCATAACAGCCTAAATTAGTTTTTCTTCCATCACATAGTCATTTTAAAATAGATGATGTCCATCCATTCTTCCGGATATGATTAATTAATGTTGACAAAGTGAAACAGCATTACCTTCTGATCAGTAAACTTGCTACATTGAGTTCGTTAACGAAAGCACTATTTCAGCTTCGTCTATATCTGAGAAGTTAATTTCGCAGAACAAAGAGTACCATTAACTGGTTTGGATAAAAGGGAAGATGGATGATTGATTGACTGGCACCTCCCCCCCACACTTATTTCGACAACATAATATGAAGTTCTGTGCAAGAAACAACAATGAAGGCTTCTTTTCATACTATAGATTTGAGGTGAAAATATGCCAAGAGTTAAATACCGGGATGCAGACATTGATTTAATGGCAAGGATGATGAGAGCAGAAGCCGAGGGTGAAGGAAAGCAAGGGATGTTATATGTTGGCAATGTAATTGTTAATCGTGCTGTAGCAGATTGTTTAGATTTTAACGATGTAAGAACAATTGAAGACGTCATTTTTCAGATACAAGGAGGAAATTATTCTTTTGAAGCTGTTCAAAAAGGGAATTTATTTTACCAAAGAGCAAGATCTTCTGAAAAAAGATTAGCAAAACAAACTTTAGATAATTGGAGACAACATCCAGCGAAATTCGCCCTTTGGTATTTTAATCCATACGCCCCTTGCCCTCCAACATGGTACGGTCAACCTTTTACTGGTCAATTTAAAGATCATTGTTTTTATGAACCAGCAGCCGGGACATGTGAAAGTGTTTATAACGGTTAGGTTCTTAAGGAGCTATTATTTATTGTAGTAAATCACTAGAATGTCGACAATAAAAGAAGACGAATTCATCTATAAGTAGATGAATTCGTCTTCTTTTTTTATATCTTGTTACCATAATGTAATCACACATCGCTTAAAGGGTGATGTGATAACATAAATGGAGACGGCGGGAGTCGAACCCGCGTCCAGAGGCTCTAACACTTAAGCATCTACGCGTGTAGATTGTCTATTAGGATTCGCGTGGCATTATGCCGGCAATCAGGGCGTCATGTACGCTATCTTGGAAGTCTCTTCCGACTGCCTCAAGAGGCAACAGTCGTCGTATCCCACTAAAGGTTGAGCCTTACAAATGCCACATGGGCGATGGAAATGCAAGGCAGATTCAACAGCTTACGCTGCGAATGCTAGGTTGTTGTTAGTTTTGCCTGTTATTATAAGGTGTCGTTTCTGACGGAGCCGAACCCTCCGACGCGCAACTCAAGCTCAGTCTACCCCTGTCGAATCCGTAACGTCCCCAAGGGGATGTCAGGAGAACCTATTGAAAGGCTTCTGAACTACTTACTATACTTATTATAACTTAAATGAACGCAAACTTCAATATTTCTGCCTATCTCTAAGCGCACGATCGATTTCACGTTTCGCATCTTTCTTCTTGAGATCTTGGCGTTTATCATAATCTTTCTTCCCTTTACCAACACCAATTAACACTTTTGCAAAGCCGTCTTTTAAATACATCTTGATTGGCACTATAGCAGATCCTTGTTCTTTCGTTTGCCCGATTAGTTTGCTAATCTGCTTTTTGTGGAGCAACAGTTTCCTAGAACGCAGTGGATCATGATTGAACTGGTTTCCATGGTCATATGGACTAATGTGCATATTGGTAATCCATGCTTCGTTATTACGGATTCTTATAAACGCATCCTTCAGCTGGACTTTACTAGTACGAATTGATTTGATTTCAGTACCTTGTAGAACAATACCCGCCTCGATCGTTTCTTCTATTGCAAAATCATGATTCGCCTTTTTATTGACTGCGACTACTTTCCCCTGGCCTTTCGCCATTTCTTTCACCCCTTAATCCGCCGGAGGCTTAACTCGAGTCAGCCGGTAGTCTGCACCACTACTTATTGAAGTGGGGGACTTCTGCTGCTTAAAGTTAAAACTCGGGAGCGGCCTAGACCGCTCCGGCTTTACTTTTTCTTTTTAGGCTTAGGTTTATTACTCGCTTTTTTCGCTGCACCTTCATAGAACTTTTTCTTTTTATTGAAAGTACCAGTTTTCTTCTTATCTTTCGACTTTTCTATAGTCTTATTGCCAACTTCTTTTTTCTTAGCATGGATGACTTTCGGCGTTTCTTTACGTGTACGACGGAAGACTTGTTTCATCCCTACTATTTCGAAATCGATTGTCGATTCTTCAGGTTTCACACCAATAACTTTCACGGTTACTTCGTCGCCAAGCCTGAATTGCTTGCCAGAACGTTCTCCAATCATCATCATTTGTCTGTCGTCAAAACGATAATAATCATCAGTCATAAGACTGACATGGACAAGTCCTTCGATTGTATTTTCCAATTCGATGAACATACCGAAATTCGTAACGGACGAAATAACGCCTTCGAATTCTTCCCCGATTTTGTCGAGCATGAACTGTGCCTTTTTCAGTGACTCCGTATCGCGTTCCGCTTCAACCGCACGACGTTCACGTTCAGAAGTATGCGTTGCAATTTCGGACAATCTAGCACTCCAATGTGCCACTGTCTGTCCCGATACGTCTTTTTCAATCAAATAAGTTCGAATCAATCGATGGACGATTAAGTCAGGGTAACGGCGAATTGGCGATGTGAAATGCGTATAAAAATCTGTTGATAGTCCAAAATGACCCAGACTTTCTTCGAAGTACTTAGCCTGTTGCATCGAGCGAAGAAGCATTGTAGAAATGACTGTCTCTTCAGGTAAACCTGCAATCGATTCAACAATTTCCTGTAACGCACGTGGATGGACTCTGTTACCCGTTCCTTTCACAACAATTCCAAAATTGGTTAAAAACTCAAAGAATCGTTGCAATTTCTCTTCTTTTGGATCTTCATGAATTCGATAGATGAACGGCAGTTTGAGCCAATGAAAATGTTCCGCAATCGTTTCATTCGCTGCAAGCATGAACTCCTCAATCAGTTTTTCCGCAACGGTACGTTCCCTGATGACAACGTCTGTAGGCCAACCTTTTTCATCGACAAGAACTTTAGATTCCTTGAAATCGAAATCAATCGCTCCTCGGTCTATCCTTTTCTGCTTCAAAATAGCCGCCAGTTCTGCCATCTCGTTAATCATCGGAACAATGTGCTCATATTTCGCAGACAGTTCCACATCTTTTTCTTCAATGATTTTATAGACGTCCGTATACGTCATCCGTTCCTTCGAGCGTATGACACTTTCAAAAATTTCGTGATTAATCACTCGCCCATTGCGGTCAATCGTCATTGCACATGACAATGTAAGCCTATCCACACCAGGGTTCAATGAACAAATACCATTCGATAATTTATGTGGTAGCATTGGAATAACGCGGTCCGTTAAGTAGACACTTGTTCCACGGTCAAAAGCATCTTCATCCATCGGTGTATTTTCTTTCACATAATAGCTGACATCCGAAATATGGACAGACAACAGATAGCTACCATCACCATTTTTCACTACAGAAATAGCATCATCCAGGTCTTTGGCATCTGCACCGTCTATTGTAATCGTAACTTCTTCCCGTAGATCACGACGATTGAACAAATCCTTCTCCTGAACTACATCCGAGATATTGTTCGTTTGTTCTAATACTTCTTGAGGAAAATCTACGTCAATACCATGTTTGTGGATAATGGATAAGATATCCACTCCAGGATCATTTCTATGGCCAAGGATTTGTGTCACCTTACCTGTTGCTGACTTCCCGTCAATTGGCCAGTCTGTTATTTCAACAACGACTTTGTGACCGTCAACCGCATCAAGTGAATCTCCTTTACCGATGAAAACGTCCATAGGTAATTTTTTATCATCAGGAACAACGAAACCGAAGCCTTTATTGTTCTGGTACATGCCAACTACTTTTGTCGTTTTGCGCTCCACGACACGTGTAATTGCCCCTTCACGTCTACCGGCTGATGTAGCGTTAACGACACGTATGAGGACAGTATCCCCGTTCATAGCACCATTCACTTCATGTGGTGGGATGAATACATCATCCATTCCTTCTACATCTGGAGCTACAAAACCGAAGCCCTTTGCATGCCCGATGAATTTACCACGCAGGAGATTCATGCCTTCCGGTACACCATAACGGTTTGCTTTCGAGCGAATAATATGCCCTTTTTGTTCAAGGTCTACAAGCATTTTCACTAGTTCCTTGAACTCCGCCGCCTGTTCAAATCCCATTACTTCTTGGATTTCTTGTACAGTTAGTGGCTTATACGATTCTTCCTTCATTAGAGACAGCAATTTTTGCTGAATGTCTTGCTCTAAGCTATCCAATTGCATCACTCCTTATAAGTATATAGTATGGTCATTGGTCTCATCTTTCACTCATTCCAGTCCAATGATTCCAAGAATTTCAAAATATCTTCATGAAGCTTCACTTTTTCTGGTCCAAGTGTAATGACATGACCTGATTGTTCATACCATTTAATTTGTTTTTTTTCTGATTCAGTATTGTCAAAAATGACGTTTGCAGAATCAGTATCGATAACAGTATCGAGCGTGGCTTGCACGACAAGTAGCGGTGCATAAATATGATCGATATGATCGCGCACATCATAGACTAGCGAGCGAAGATCATCGAGAGATGGCATGTTTTGCGTATGTAATGCTTCTATATCTCTATCTATTTCTTCGTCGCTTTTCCCTTCAAACTTCTTATACTCCCGTGCATATTTAAGGACACCTTCATACATAAGTTCAGTCGTTCTCATCGACATCGGCGCGCACATCGTAACAATGCCCTTCACCGGTTTGTTATACCCCAATTTGAGAGAAAATACGCCTCCGAGAGATAATCCAGCAACCGCAATCTCATCGTAGCCCGCATCCTTCAATTTATTATAACCTGCAAGTACATCTTCCCACCACTCATCGGGACCGGTGTGGATCAATTCCTCAGGAGGAACGCCATGGCCTTTGTAATGTGGTGCAAGCGATGTGTAGCCTTCCTTTTCAAGAAAACGTCCTAACATCCGAACATCCGCAGACGTACCAGTAAATCCGTGGAGCAGTAAAACTGCACGCTTCCCTCTTTCGAAAAAGAACGGTTTCGGTTGTGCAATTCTCATTTTAATCATCCTTCCTAAGAAAAGCGCAAGGCGCCTAAAAGGATAGCAGCTTAAGTGCGCCACTTCCTGTGTCATCAGCTGCTTGACCTACATCCTGTAGGCCCGCGGCAGGCATAAGTCGATCCAGAGACGTGGCGCCATTTGCCCGGGAAGGATGCAGTTCAATCCTTCCTAGTTGGATTGCTTATGACCCGAGCGGCTGGCGCCTGGAGTCTAGACACCGACCCCAGTAGAAAAAACTTATACTTTTTTCTTTTTCATAAAAAACGCCCGACCAGTTGGACGGTCAGGCGATAGTAGTCTATTTAAGTTTATACTTTCATAATGACGATAGCCAATACGACAAACGAAACGGCAAGTACAACTGTGACCCGTTGAAGTACAAGATCAAGCCCACGTGCTTTTTGTTTTCCGAAAAGTTGTTCTGCTCCACCAGAGATGGCTCCTGATAGACCTGCGCTTTTCCCAGATTGCAATAATACGACTACGATCAATGATAGTGCTACGATTACGAGCAGTGTCATCAGCAAAGCATGCATTTTGTTCCACCTCCTGATTCGAACTTCACAACAGTTTTATTTTACCAAAGACAGACTGTCGTTACAACCTATTGTTCTAATTTTAAGATAGAAGTCTTCTGAATCTCTCCTGCGAGTTTCCATACAATCTCTCAAAAATCAAATAAAAACCCGCCGAAGCGGGTCTTTATCTACACTTATTTCTTCAAGTTATAAAACGTCTTAACACCAAGATACTCAGCAGTATCATCTAGCTGATCTTCAATACGAAGCAATTGGTTGTATTTCGCAACGCGGTCCGTACGAGATGGTGCACCCGTTTTGATTTGTCCCGCGTTTGTTGCAACTGCGATATCAGCAATTGTCGTATCTTCCGATTCACCTGAACGGTGGGAAATAACAGCCGTATAGCCAGCGCGTTTCGCCATTTCAATCGCATCAAACGTTTCCGTCAATGTACCGATTTGGTTCACTTTGATAAGGATTGAGTTAGCAATTCCTTCTTCAATACCGCGTGCCAGTTTTTCTGTGTTCGTTACGAACAAGTCATCTCCGACAAGTTGGATTTTTTTGCCTAGGCGATCCGTCAATAGTTTATGACCCGCCCAGTCATTTTCATCCAAGCCATCTTCAATAGAGATGATTGGATATTTATTGCAAAGCTCTTCGTACCAATCAACCATCTCTGCAGATGTTTTCACGATACCTTCACCAGCAAGATTGTACGTGCCATCTTCTTTATTGAAAAACTCAGATGATGCAACGTCCATTGCAAGAAGAACTTCCTCGCCTGGTTTGTAGCCTGCTTTTTCGATTGCTTCAAGGATAATAGATAACGCTTCTTCATTAGAAGCTAAATTCGGAGCGAATCCGCCTTCATCACCAACTGATGTATTTAAGCCTTTTGCCTGTAGAACAGACTTCAGGCTATGGAAAATCTCAGCGCCCATACGAAGGCCTTCGTGGAATGATTCAGCACCGACTGGCATTACCATGAACTCTTGGATGTCTACGTTGTTGTCCGCATGTTCGCCGCCGTTTAGAATGTTCATCATTGGCACTGGCAATTGTTTCGCGTTAATGCCGCCTAGATATTGATAAAGGGGAATATCAAGATAATCAGCAGCAGCATGTGCGACAGCTATCGATACGCCAAGAATAGCATTTGCGCCCAACTTCCCTTTGTTCGAAGTGCCATCAAGCCTGATTAACGCTTTGTCAATCGTCACTTGATCAAGAACTGAATACGCATCTTCCAATTCTGCAGAAATGACTTCATTAACATGGTCAACCGCTTGAAGAACACCTTTGCCGAAGTAGCGATCTGGATCTCCGTCACGTAATTCTACTGCTTCATATTCACCTGTCGACGCGCCAGATGGAACGATTGCCCGACCAAATGCACCGCTTTCCGTAAATACTTCAACTTCTACTGTTGGATTCCCACGTGAATCGAGTACTTCTCTAGCTTGGATAAGTGTAATGATTGGCATGTCATTCTCCCCTTTTAAAATAATGGTGTGCCGGTCATTTCTACCGGTTGTTCTACTTGTAACAATTTTAGCATTGTTGGTGCCAAGTCTGCGAGTTTACCGCCTTCTCGCAGGACAATTTCTGATTTCGTAACAATAACTGGGACTGGGTTTGTCGTGTGTGCCGTCATCGGAGCGCCGTCCTGTGTCGTTACTTCATCAGCATTACCGTGATCAGCCGTAACGATTGCAGAACCGCCTTTAGCATGAATTGCGTCGATAATTTTACCGAGGCATTCATCGACAGTTTCAATCGCTTTGATGGTTGGTTCCAACATTCCACTATGCCCGACCATGTCGGGATTTGCGAAATTGAGAATAATTGCATCAAAACGATCTGCTTCAATTCCTTCAATAAGCGATTCCGTCACTTCGTAAGCACTCATCTCTGGTTGCAAGTCATATGTTGCAACTTTCGGTGAGGCTATCAAAATACGCTCCTCGCCTAAGAATTTATCTTCTCTTCCGCCACTCATGAAAAAAGTGACGTGAGGATACTTCTCAGTTTCTGCAATGCGCAATTGTGTCAATCCATTACGGGAAATGACTTCGCCAAGCGTATTTTCTAAGTTTTGACTACTGTAGACGACATCTGCAACAACTTCGTCACTATAATGCGTGAACGATACAAATCTCAAGTCTGTAAATTTCTTCGTTTCTTTCTCCAATTCGTCAAAAGAAATGTCTGTAAATGCACGTGAAAGCTGAATCGCACGGTCCGGACGGAAATTAAAGAACACAACCGCATCTCCGTCTTCGACAGTCGCAACGGGTTTACCCAGTTCTTCAATAACGAATGGCACGACGAATTCATCATGAATACCTTGCTTATACGACGCTAGTACGCCTGCTGTTGGCGTTGTTGCCGTTAATGCAGTGCCATCAACAATTGCACGGTAAGCCTTCTCAACACGATCCCAGCGCTTATCACGATCCATTGCATAATAACGTCCTGAAATACTTGCAAACTTACCTACGCCTAGTTCTTGCATAAACATTTCAGTCTTCTCGATGTAATCAAGACCAGATTGCGGGCTCACATCACGGCCATCAAGGAAAGCATGGACGTATACCTTATCCAGTCCGTTCAACTTCGCTAGGCGAAGGAGTGCGAATAGATGTTCATAATGGCTATGTACGCCTCCATCGGATAGTAGCCCCATCAGATGAAGTGCAGAGCCGTTTTCCTTCGCGTGTGCAACTGCTCGCAGAAGCGTTTCGTTATCAAAGAAGTCAGCTTCCCTGATCGATTTATTAATACGGGTCAGACTTTGATAGACGACGCGACCGGCTCCAATATTCAGATGCCCTACTTCAGAGTTCCCCATCTGACCTTCTGGAAGACCAACCGCTTCTCCACAAGCTGTCAGCGTTGAATGTGGGAAGTTGTTCCATAAAAGATCGTAATTCGGTTTGTTCGCCTGTGCAACTGCATTTCCAAGCTTGTCATCACGGAGGCCAAAACCATCCAAAATGATGAGCGCTACTGGACTTTTACGCATGTGCTCCAGCCTCTAGCAATTTCAAGAATGATGCAGGTTCCAAACTTGCGCCGCCGACAAGTGCGCCATCGATATGTTCCATCGTGAGAAGTTCTTCAATATTTTCCGGTTTAACACTACCGCCATACTGAATACGAATTTGGTCAGCGACTGTTTCATTGTATAATTCGCCGATTGTTGTACGGATCGCACCACATACTTCATTCGCATCTTGTGCAGTTGCCGTTTTTCCTGTGCCGATAGCCCAGATAGGCTCGTAGGCAATGACTGCTTTTTCCGCTAAATCAGCACTAATGCCTTCGAATGCTTTTTTCACTTGGCCTGCTACTAAATCCACTGTTTTGCCACTTTCCCGATCTTCAAGTGATTCTCCCACACAAACGATTGGTGTGAGCTTGTAGTCGAACGCAGCATGGACTTTTTTGTTGACGGACTCATCTGTCTCATTAAAGTATTGACGACGCTCAGAATGGCCTAGGACAACATAGCCGACGCCGATTTCTGACAGCATCGCTGGACTGATTTCGCCCGTGAATGCTCCCTCTTTTACGTCGTGCATCGTTTGTGCACCAATACCGACTGCTGAACCTTTTGTGATTTGTACAAGTTCTGAAAGGTATAGAGCAGGTGGACAAATAACTGCTTCTAATTTTTCTGAGACTGCTGCTTTTTCTTGCACTTCTTCCGCGAAACTTTTCGCTTCCTCAAGAGACTTGTACATTTTCCAGTTACCCGCAATTATTCGTTTTCGCAAAATGTTTCCCTCCTATCAATTATCGTTCAGTGCAGTGACACCCGGTAAGTCTTTCCCCTCCATGAATTCAAGAGAAGCGCCTCCACCAGTGGAAATATGATCCATTTTATCAGCTACGCCGAACTTTTCGACAGCAGCGGCTGAATCGCCTCCGCCAATAACCGTATAAGCTTTTGTTTCAGCCATCGCTTTTGCAACTTGTTTTGTACCACCATTGAATGATTCCATTTCAAACACACCCATCGGCCCGTTCCAAATGATCAATTTCGACTCATTAATAACGTCCGCATAAAGTGCAGCTGTTTTCGGTCCAATATCAAGACCCATCCATCCTTCTGGTATGGAATCCATAGGTACCACTTTCGTATTCGCCTCGTTTGAAAATGCATCCGCAACGACCACATCCACTGGCAAATACAAGTTAACACCTTTTTCTTTAGCCTTTTGAATAAATGATTTTGCTAGCTCGATTTTGTCTTCCTCAAGTAGCGAATCCCCTATTTCATGGCCTTGTGCTTTTGTAAATGTATATGATAAACCGCCGCCGATAATCAAATTATCCACTTTGTCTAATAGATGATCGATGACACCAATTTTGTCTTTCACTTTGGCTCCGCCAATAATGGCTGTGAACGGACGTTCAGGCTCTGATAATGCCTTACCGAGAATGTCCAATTCTTTTTCAAGTAGGAGGCCAGATACAGCCGGAATATATTGCGCGATGCCTGCAGTAGATGAATGCGCACGGTGTGCAGCGCCGAATGCGTCATTGACGAACAGATCAGCAAGTTCCGCAAATTGCTTCGCTAACCCTGCATCATTCTTTTCTTCCCCGGCATGGAACCTAACATTTTCAAGCAGAACGATATCGCCATTTTTCATTGTTGAAATGGTTTCCTCCACTTCTTTTCCAATGGATGAATCGAGCTTTGTTACCGGCTTGCCAATCAATTCTGCAAGTTTTTCTCCTGCAGCAGTAAGCCGCATGTCTTCATTCACTTCGCCTTTGGGACGACCCAAATGGCTTGCAAGAATAACTTTCGCACCCTGTTCTACCATATAATTAATGGTCGGAATGGCTGCACGGATCCTTGTATCATCCGTTACATGCCCATCTTCCATTGGTACATTGAAATCCACCCGGCAAAAAACGCGTTTCCCTTCAAGCTGCATATCTTTCATCGTCTTTTTCGACACCATGAAAACGCCCACCTCCATATATACTAAAAAAAAATGAGGAACGGGGTAATCCCCCCGTTCCTCTTACCCAACTATATTATAAGGGGTCTTATCACTTGTGGCTATATTTAACTGATTATAGACCTTTACTGTGCATATAAAGCGCCAAGTCTACACAACGTGCAGAATAAGCTGATTCATTATCGTACCAAGTAATTACTTTCACCATGTTGTTTTCAAGGACCATTGTTGACAGGCCATCAACAGTAGAAGATGAAGTATTTCCGTTATAATCTTTAGATACTAGTGGCAGTTCATTATAAGCTAAGAAACCTTTCAGCTCATTTTCAGCCGCATTTTTCAATGCATTGTTCACATCAGCAATTGTCACATCTTTCTCAAGTTCAGCAACAAAGTCAACGAGTGAAACGTTTGGTGTCGGTACGCGGACAGCCATCCCGTCAAGTTTACCTTTCAATGCAGGAATAACTTTCGTTACAGCTGAAGCTGCGCCAGTTGTAGTTGGAATCATGTTTTCTCCAGCTGCACGAGCACGTCTGTAATCCGAATGCGGTAAATCCAAAATGCGTTGGTCATTTGTATATGAGTGAATTGTTGTCATTAGACCGCGTTTAATGCCGAATTCATCGTGAAGTACTTTTACAACTGGTGCAAGACAGTTTGTCGTACATGATGCATTCGATACGATGTTATCAGTTTCCGGATTATACGTTTCATGGTTAACACCCATAACAAGTGTTGTGATATCCCCTTTAGCAGGTGAAGACAAGATAACTCTTTTCGCACCCGCTTCAATGTGTTTGCTCAATCCAGCTCTGTCCGCAAATACACCTGTCGACTCGATAACAACGTCAACCCCAAGTTTGCCCCACGGTAGTGCTGCAGGATCTTTTTCTGCATATACTTTCACTCTTTTGCCATCGACAATAAGCGTGTCATTATCCGAACTGACTTCTGCGTCAAATACACCATGTACAGAGTCATACTTCAACAGATGTGCAAGCATTGCCGCATCCGTTAAATCGTTTACCGCTACGATTTCAATATTCTCTTGTTTCAAAGCTTCGCGGAACACTTTACGTCCAATACGTCCAAAACCGTTAATTGCAATTTTCAATGTCATAATATATTCCTCCATGTTGTTTTTATTTTTATTTAGAAAAGCGTAAGGCCCTTGGAGCCTAGACACTGCTCTCTATTTTTAAAATTCCTTAAAGCTACATTTACACAAAGCCCATCTAAACTTATTCCCTGAAAAGACCCGTCTTAGTCATTTTTGCGTTTATTTATTGACAAGTATTTTCAGCATTTCAGTTGCGGCACCTTCATCCGTTACTAAAACCGTCTGTTTCGGCGCACTTGCCATATAGGCCAAGATAGCTTCAGCTTTACTGCTTCCGCCAGCGACTGAAATGATAAGCGGAATTTTCTCGAGATGGCCAGTCTGGATACCGATAGTCCGTAATCTGTGGACGACATTGCCTTCCTGGTCAAAATAATATCCGAATGCTTCGCCTCTAGCTCCATTGTCTTGAATCATGTCCCGTTCTTCTGTAGGCGAATTACGCATAGCCGCCATTGTTTGTGCGTCACCTACTCCATGCAAAACACAATCTGTTGTTTCGTAAAGTTCAAGCATTTTCAAAACAGAAGGTTCTTTTCGGAACGCTTCGTGGGCTACTTCGCTTAACGACTCTGGATAATAGAATGTACTATACGTACCTCCACATGCAGAGGCAAAAGAGGCCGCAATGACATTCGCCTGCAATCCAATATCATCCCCTACACCACCTCTAGCGGCGATGAACAGTAGGTTATTGGTACCGCTAAACTTTTCAATATGAAGAGGAATCGATGCAATTGTACTTCCTCCGGTCACGGCGACTATTTTGCCATCGCCAATTTTAGCGGAAAATTGTTTCGCTGCCTCCATACCAAGTAAGTTTTTTGAAACAGTTTCAGTATCGCAGTTACCCGCAACTACTTTAACTAATTGAATACCAAGAGATTCCATTAGCTTCTTTGCAATAGAAGCACGGCCCGACCAATCTTCCATAGAAGACTCAAGGGCGAGTAATACAGTCGATCCTTCAGCTGTAATTGAAGCACCGTCTTTTGCAATATTTATCAGGTTTTGACCTCTTAACATATCCATCATGGTTCGCGTTTCCCGCTCCGATAAACTTGCCATCTGACCGAGTGGACGCCTCCCAATTGGACCAGCCATTTTTACAAGCTTTAATATCCGGTATCTCTGTTGCATTAGTTCCATCATTTCAGGAACAAGCTTACTTTGTGCATCCATCAAAACGTCCAATGGCTGCCCTCCTCTAATCGAAAGGGTCGATTTCCGTCCCAGCGACTCATATAATGTCCCACATAGATCAAAAAAATACTTCTTACGTCATTATAGCTCTTTTCATTCAACATTACAATCAAAAAACAATTAATTATCAGAATAAATCAATGATATCTAAATAACCAATTGAACCATGAAGCACTGCATCGCCATTTCTTTCGATAACAGGAATCATAAACATATATTTTTCATGACTTTCATCATCGGTTTCTATATCCACCTTAGTCCACGTAAGCGGAAAATCCTCTTGGACAAGTTTCATCATTAATTCAGCTTCATCACAAAGATGACAACCAGGTTTTGTGTAAAATGTCACATGCACTCTAATGCACCTCACTACCTCAATAATACCTTCATTATAAAATAATAATGGGCAGAATGCACAGGATATTGCCTGTGCATGTCACCCGATATTCTTTACCAGCTTCGGCCTGCTCCGCCACCACCGCCGGAACCACCGCCACCGAAACCACCAAAACCGCCGCCGGAACTACCCCCACCACTTCTGCCCCCAAAAGAACCAGGGAAGAAAATTGGACTCCCGCTACGCCGTCCACCCGAACCGCCTCCGCCTCCTCGACCTCCTCTATCACTGATAACACGGAAGACAATGTAAATAATGATGAATAGGATGACGGGGAATGGAATACCGAAACCCCCATCACTTGAGTCATTATCAATAGTTGTGACGGGCACAACCGCGCCATCCCAGCCATATTCTGCTGCGATTTCATTATAGAATGATTTATATGCTTCCATGATTGCTATGTCAGGCTGTTGCTTATCCAAATAAGGAACAGCTACTTCATCTATAATACGTCCGACTTTTCCGTCCGGAAGGGCACCCTCTAATCCGTACCCGACCGATAGTTCGAAATGTCGTTTACCATCGGAGTTTTTCTCTGTTGTGACAACTAGCAAAGCTCCGTTGTTTTTTTCCTTATTGCCTAATTTAAATTCTCTGAGCTTCTCTACCGTATATTCCTCAACCGGCTCATCGCCTATGCTCGGGAGGATCAATACCGCAAGTTCCGCTGTCGTCGCATTATTTAATTGAATCCCATATTGCTCAAGTTCCGCTTTCTGTTCAGCAGATAACACATTCGCAGAATCTTGAACGACCGGAACAGCAGCATCAGCCGAAAACACTACTGAGTTTAACGATGTAAAAACAATCAGACATGCCGTCACCAATATGCGGACAGCTTTTCTAATCATTCCTTGTCATCTCCAAAATCGACATTTGGCACTTCATTTGCAGCTGCGTCGGCTTTAAAGTATTCCTTTTCATCATATCCGAAAATGGATGCAACGATTTTTCCAGGGAATCTTTTTACTTGCCTATTGTAATTGGCGACTACGTCGTTATAATCCTTACGTGCAACGCCAAGTCGATTTTCAGTTCCCGAAAGTTCATCCATCAATTGTCTGAAGTTCTCATTCGCCTTCAAATCCGGGTAGTTTTCAACGACTACGAGAAGACGGCTAAGCGCTCCGGATAAGTCAGCATTTGCATCCGCTTGTTCCACAGGCCCTTTTGCACCGGCCAGTCTTGCACGTGAATCCGCAATGTCACTGATAATCTCTTTTTCATGGCTTGCAAATCCTTTCACCGTATTCACCAAGTTCGGTATTAGATCAAGTCTCCGTTGTAGTTGATTTTCAACTTGTGCATACGCCAGGTCCACATCTTCTTCTAAATTAACGAATTTGTTATAGCTTGGAACCAGTATCATAGCCAAAACTGCAAGTATAATTACGATTACCGCAATTGGTCCTAAAACCTTTTTCATGTTAACACTCCTCACGAGTTAGTTACTTTCATTTACCCCCTCGAACACTGTGTCGAAACTTTTACTACAGTAATATATATGACGATTGAAAAGGTTTCATTTATTGTGCGGCAACGTTTTTTATTTTAGCCATAACAAAAGCGCAAGCGCCTGTTCGAAGGTTACCCACATGCCGAAAAATTCATTCTTTTCTATGTACAAAAAAGCCGGCTTCCCATGGTGGAAAGCCGGCTTTCGTACAACTTATTTAGATTCAGGTTTAGTTTTAACTCCGTCTTTCATGTCACTGCGTGTGATAATATGGTCAATTAAACCGTATTCTTTCGCACGTTCAGCTGTCATGAAGTTATCACGATCTGTATCTTTCGCAATTACTTCAACCGACTGGCCAGTACGCTCAGCAAGAATCAAGTTAAGTTTTTCGCGAATGAAAAGGATGTGTTTTGCAGCGATTTCAATTTCCGTCGCTTGCCCTTGTGCTCCACCTAAAGGTTGATGAATCATTACTTCTGCATTAGGAAGCGCATAACGTTTCCCTTTAGTACCTGCAGCTAGTAGGAATGATCCCATTGATGCAGCCATCCCAATACAAATTGTTTGGATATCAGGTTTAATGAACTGCATTGTGTCGAAAATAGCTAGACCAGCTGTAACGCTGCCGCCTGGGCTATTAATGTAAATAGAAATATCTTTTTCAGGATCTTCCGCTTCTAAAAACAGAAGCTGAGCAACGATAGAGTTTGCAACGTTGTCATCGATTGCGCTTCCAAGCATGATAATACGGTCTTTTAATAGACGAGAATAGATGTCATAAGCACGCTCACCACGGCTAGTCTGTTCAATTACTGTAGGTATTAGATTCATTCCATTTCCTCCTTCAAGGTGGATAGTATAGTCTGCCTATTGAAACGTAACTTCGTTTCAACTGTAACTTTATCATACATAGTATGGTCAACGATGGTCAAATATAACGCTTTCAAAATAAACATTGCATTCACACAGTAACACTAGTATAATAATAATTGTCTGCTGCCAAAACAGCTCGACCTAACGCCCTCGTGGTGCAACGGATAGCACGTGAGCCTCCGAAGCTTAAGATGTGAGTTCGATTCTCGCCGAGGGCATATAATAAGTTAATAGAGCTTGTAAACGTTGTTTTTTCAACGTTTACAAGCTCTATTTTTTTGATTAATTCCATTGAATATGGATGTGCATGAAAATTTCAAGTACAAACTATATATAAATCCTAGCCGGTTTAAAGTTTTATCTCCTAAAATGCCCACGTTGCACTTAAGGTGTCTTTTGCTCTCAACTCATTTAATTCAATTGCATAGTTCCTCATTTCCGTTTCATTAGTCCAATGACCAGTTTTTACTGAAACAACATAAAGCAAAATAGGAGCAATTCCTTCCTTGAAGGGTAATCACTCCTGACTTTTCCTCTTCAATTTTCAGAGGGCTTTCATCTGCCTATTGTTGAATCCTTTATTAATATCCGCTTAATCCAACGTGATTAATTACTCCCCAGTGTTGCCTTCCTATTCATTAGGAACTTAACATTTTAATGATGATAGCAGCATTTACACTGGTTTGCGTGCCTCCTGCCAAAGTCTGAAGCGTAACTGCTGCAGTAGAAGAATGATTTCGAAGTGTAATAACATCGCCGGCTGCTATTGCGATTATTGCCTGACCGTTGTTTTGCTGTGTTCCTGCACCTGATCCATAGACTGTACCCGTAACTGGCGCACCATTTAAAAACAACGCGAATTGGCTTGGTTCTACTCCCGATACGGAAAAAGTAACCTCATAATCCCCTGGACTGGTAACAAAAATTTGAGAAGTTGCAGGAGCATGTGTAATTCCAGATGTAATTATTCCTGTTGAATCAAAAATAACATCAGCCTCTATAGCAACAACTTCAGCACCTTGGTTGTATATATAACCGTACTGGTTCAATCCGCTTCCTTCTCCGGTAGCACCAGTAGGTCCGGCTGGTCCTATCGCACCCGTTTCACCTGTAGGTCCGGCTGGCCCCATTGCACCCGTTTCACCTGTAGATCCTGCTGGTCCCGTCGCACCCGTTGCACCTGTAGATCCGGCTGGCCCCGTCGCACCCGTTTCACCTGCTGGCCCGGCTGGTCCCATCGCACCGGTTGCACCTGTAGATCCGGCTGGTCCCGTTGCTCCCGTTGCTCCTGTAGATCCGGCTGGTCCCGTTGCGCCGGTTGCACCTGTAGAACCGGCTGGTCCCGTCGCACCCGTTTCACCTGCTGGCCCGGCAGATCCGATTGCGCCAGTTGCACCTGTAGATCCGGCTGGCCCCGTCGCACCCGTTTCACCTGCTGGCCCGGCAGATCCAATTGCACCCGTTGCACCTGTAGGTCCGGCTGGTCCCATCGCACCCGTTTCACCTGTAGATCCTTCTGGTCCCGTTGCGCCGGTTTCACCTGTAAGTCCGGCTGGTCCCGTCGCACCCGTTTCACCTGTAGATCCTTCTGGTCCCGTTGCGCCGGTTGCACCTGTAGGTCCTGCTGGTCCCGTCGCACCCGTTTCACCTGCAGGTCCTGCAGATCCGATTGCGCCAGTTTCACCTGTAGGTCCTGCTGGTCCCGTCGCACCCGTTTCACCTGCAGATCCGATTGCGCCAGTTGCACCAGTAGGTCCGGCTGGTCCCGTTGCACCCGTTTCACCTGCTGGTCCGGCAGATCCGATTGCACCAGTTGCACCTGTAGGTCCGGCTGGTCCCGTCGCGCCGGTTTCACCTGCAGGTCCGGCAGATCCGATTGCGCCAGTTGCACCTGTAGGTCCGGCTGGTCCCGTCGCGCCGGTTTCACCACTAGATCCTTCTGGTCCCGTTGCACCGGTTTCACCTGTAGGTCCGGCTGGTCCTATCGCACCCGTTTCACCTGCTGGTCCGGCAGATCCAATTGCACCCGTTGCACCTGTAGGTCCGGCTGGCCCCATCGCACCGGTTGCACCTGTAGATCCTTCTGGTCCCGTTGCGCCGGTTTCACCTGTAGGTCCTGCTGGTCCCGTTGCGCCGGTTTCACCTGTAGGTCCTGCTGGTCCCATTGGTCCCATTGCACCCGTTGCCCCAACTAACCCTCTTGGTCCTACACATATTTTAGGGCATTTGTATACACTTGGCTTTATATATACTTTTTTACAAGAGCATACATTGACATTACATTTACTACATCTATGATTCGAATAATAGTTATAAAAATCCAATTTTCCCACCTCCATCTGTAGTATTATATTCGCGCAAAAGATAGAAGGAGGGGCAATGGTCTACATGACTTACTATAAATAAATGAATAATATAAACCTGGAATTTAATCTTGTCTAAATATGGCTCTTGATTGTAAACGTATCCACTAAAGTTGGATTAGCGAACTTAAGTAGTAAGTATTTACACAGCGAAGTCATTTACACGATTTTTCCACAAGAAAAAACTTGTTAGAATTAGATTTAAGCACGTCTGTTGATTAACTAAAAGTAACCAGTGAATAACATGATCATCTACTGGCTCCAGGCGTATACTTGACTTTGGATCGCTTTGGATAGAGTGACTTCTATACGATTATCGAGATGTCTTAATTATGTAGGAATGCGACTTCGTCGCGTCCCTACATATTTTTTTGGTAATCGTATTGCGACCCTTCATCCGTCGCTCTCCAGATGCAAAAGTACACAGGTTGCTGAAGTTTTTTGTGACGAAAGAGTAGCTTGCTTTTTACCTGGAGAAAGCCGCCAAAGATGCAATTTGGGCGGCTGATGTTTCTTTATGGTTTTCTCTTTTTCACTATATATGGTGAAGTATTGAATACGGCACATAAACTAGCGTATACGCCTTACTAGTGTCCAGCAACTGTACACCGGGTAGCCGAAGCGGTATTCAACTCTTTCAAACATAACTGCATTTTCCACTTCAACATTGTAGGAACGCTACAGGCAACTATTCACAACAGGATTACAGTAAATCTGTCATGGATAGTTAGCCGAAAGCGGGCAAAGATTGTCCAGTGAAAATGAACTACATCCCTCTTGTTGCGATCTTAAGCTGCCTTCCTTTATCACTTTTACCTGTCAGAGCTGGACGGCGCTTTGTGCTTTTTTATTATGCTGTTTTCGAGATTGCCACGACTCCCTTCCACAACAACAAAAAACCGTTAGCAGTTGTCAAATCACAACTGCTAACGGTTAATTATTCATTTAATTGTCGTTTCCAACAAGGGCTGCTAGTGATTCCAGAGCCAGCTCCTCGTCACTTCCTTCTGCAATCAATGTAACTGTCGTGCCTCGTGCCAAGGCAAGGCTCATAATTCCCATTATACTTTTCGCATTTACTTGACGTTCCTCTTTTTTTAAAAATATATCGGCCAAGAACCTATTTGCTTCTTGAACAAAAAGCGCTGCTTGACGTGCTTGCAATCCTGATTTCAACTTCACTTCTACTATTCGTTCTGCCATGAACGTACCAGCTCCTCTCTTGGTTCGACAGCGGATTCACCGACTGCCGATTCCCCCATTGCGAAGGTTTTCCGCAATTTCTTCGATTTTTCTTAATCGGTGGTTCACGCCGGATTTACTCACCATTCCGCCTGAAACCAGTTCTCCAAGTTCCTTCAACGTAATATCCTGATTGTCTACCCGTAGTCTTGCAATTTCTTGTAATCTATCTGGCAATTCAGCGAGTCCGATTGTACTTTCAATAAACTTTATATTTTCAACTTGGCGCTGTGCTGCACCAATTGTTTTATTCATATTCGCGGTTTCACAATTTACAAGCCTGTTCACACTATTTCTCATATCTCGTATAATTCTTACATCTTCAAACTTCATTAAGGACACGTGCGCACCGACAATACTTAGAAAATCCGATATTTTTTCAGCTTCTTTCAAATAAGCAATATATCCTTTTTTCCGTTCAATCGACTTCGCATTCAAATGATATTTGTTCATCAGATCAACTAAGTCTTCACTATGTTCTTTATATATTGAAAAGATTTCAAGGTGATAAGAAGATGTTTCAGGGTTATTCACAGAACCCCCTGCCAGAAAAGCACCCCGTAAATAAGCGCGTTGACAGCATCTCTTTTTTACCAATTCCTTTGAAATCTCATTTTTAAATTGAAATGTCCCTGTCAGAATTAGCAGTTCTTCCAAAAGAGCTTTTGCTCCCCCTCGAATTCGACAAATGTAAACGTTGTTTTTTTTCAAGCGCATCTTTTTCCGAACAAGCAATTCTACTTTATAAGGATACAACCTTTTTAAATTCGTATAAAGGCGTCTGGCAATCGCAGCGTTTTCAGTTTGCACGTCAAGACTTAACTGCTTGTTGGAAAAGGAAAGTGCACCATTCATCCTAATGAATGCCGCTACTTCTGCCTTTATACAACAGTCATCCGCTTCGATCTGCGTCATTTCTTTTTTTGTTTCTGAAGCAAAAGACATGATTCTTCCCCTTTCTCGGCGACGATCACGTCTGTTCCGTTTTGTTTCCGTTTTCCATATAATCTACAAGCCATTTAGCTACTTTTTCGGAGTCATGCATGATAGTTCCATTTAATAATAAGCAAATGTCTTTCACTACGATATTTGGTACAAGTTTTTGAAGTTTTTCCAAATCATTTGCAACAGGCCAAGGAGGTCCCGTCCATTCTTTGCCATTTTGCAACATAGAAAACTCTGTGCCATTCAATAAAACCGTATCGATAAAGGATTCACCCGCATGATCATACAATGCCTGGACATGCTCCGAGGCTGTATAGCGATGTGTTTCTCCTGCTTGCGTTGTCAAGTTGTTAATATACACCTTTTTTGCCTTACATGACAAGACCGCTTTGCGAATTGATTGGACAAGTAATGTGGGCAAGATGCTCGTATATAAGCTACCTGGACCAATAATGATCAGGTCAGCAGAATTAATGGCTTCAATTGTTTCAGGCAACGGTTCAACTTCTTGTGGTGATAAATACACTTTACGAATTTTACGTCCGTAAACAGGAATTTTGGATTCACCCGTCACGATTGTACCGTCTTCAAGTTCTGCGTGCAATGTGATGCGCTGATTTGCAGCTGGTAATACTTTCCCTTTGATGTTCAACACCTTGCTCATTTGTTCGACTGCGCGTGCGAAATCACCGGTGATATCCGTCATAGCAGCCAGCATAAGATTGCCCAGTGAATGACCTTTCAAATCTTCCGATGTTGCAAAACGATACTCAAACATTTCTTCAATTAATGGCTCAACATCTGAAAGCGCTGCCATCACTTTGCGGATATCTCCTGGTGGTGGGATGTCATATTCATCGAGAAGTCTACCCGAGCTGCCACCATCATCGGCTACTGTAACAATTGCAGTCAAATCTACAGGATATTTTTTCAGACCACGCAGTAACGTGGATAAACCAGTTCCGCCGCCTAACACAACGACTTTCTTCAAGTTCCCGGATTTCAGCATAGCGTCAATCCTTTCTCTTTTCAATGTCTCTATGGGTAATGAATGTTCGGTATTCGTCTTTAAACCGACTTCCGAAAAATTCAGCAAGGGTTACAGAACGATGCTGACCTCCTGTACAACCGAACGCAATCACAACTTGCGATTTTCCTTCATTTTTATATTGCGGAATTAAGAACTTGAATAAGTCCGTTAATTTTTCAATCAGTATTTGTGTATCTTTCCATTTCAGTACATACTCATAAACTTCTTTCTCGAGTCCTGTCTTCGGTTTTAAATCCTCGATATAGAAAGGGTTCGGGAGGAAACGTACGTCAAACACGACATCTGCATCAATCGGCATGCCATGCTTAAAACCGAAAGACAAAAAGTTCAGTGTAAAACCGAGATCATCCTTAGAGGAAAACTCAGTCATTATTTTTTCTCTCAATGCCCTTGGTTTTAAACTCGATGTGTTGAAAATTGAACGTGCACGGCCTTTCATCTCAGACAATAGCAAGCGCTCTTTCTTTATACCCGCTAAAGGCAATCCTCCCGCAGACAGTGGATGTGACCTTCTCGATTCCTTATAGCGTCGAACGAGCGTCTCATCGTCTGCATCAAGAAATAATATTCTTGTCGATACGCCCTTCATATGCACTAAATCGTCCAATGCTCCAATGAGCGAATCAAATAGGAAACCACCACGCGTATCCATTACAGCGGCTATTCGGTTCATTTTATTTTCAGATTTCATCATCAAATTCAAAAACATAACTAATAGCTCCGGTGGCAAATTATCAATGCAATAAAACCCAAGATCTTCAAAGCTCTGCACCGCAACCGTCTTACCCGCACCTGACATCCCGGTTATAATAACTATTTCAATATCGTTGGTTGGCGTCCCTATTTCAGTCATTGCCCATCACCTTCCACAGAATTTTGAATTTCCTCTTTCAATAATTTAAATTCTTCGGTGTAAAAGAACGTTCCATACTGTATCCCACTCTGAGAAACCGCAAATAGTAAATTGGTCCGATCTCCTTCCGCCATTGGAAGTGTCTTTATACTTTCAACAGGATGCCATTCCAGCACACCCTCAACTGTCGTTTCAAACGGTTTACCATTTAAGTCAAAAGCAATGAATGTGTGGAGCATCCATTCGTTTTTTACATTCTCCCCAGTTTCATCCGTGATTACCATCGTGTAAATGCCTTTTAAGACAGGTTTAATCGGTACAGCACCGGTTTCTTCAGTGAATTCCCTGACGGCCGTTTCGTAAATAGACTCACCCGGATCCATTTTCCCACCAGGTGCTACATACCATCCACGACGAGGTTTTTTTAACAATAAAACATGATTATCTTTTACGACAAGTAAATTTACGATTCTCTGCATTTGTCTATCCCCACTTTTTATGAAAGCATAGCACTATTATACATCGAACCATTGTAAAACGACAAAAAAAAGGCAATCTACCGGATCATACTGGAAGATTGCCTTTATAAATTAGCTTTATCAAAAGGGGGGTCAATTGATACTTTTACTATACCACCTTGACGTTGCATTACTGTTACAGCCATATTAAGGTTACATTAAGCTTCTGCGCCTAATTTCTCCATCAATTCCTCAACGTATTTCTGAACTGCTTGCGCAGCAATACTACCGTCTCCAGTGGCTGTTACAACTTGACGCAACAATTTCTCACGGACATCCCCTGCAGCATAAATACCAGGTACAGAGGTTTCCATGATTTCATTTGTTGTTACATAACCATTTTCGTCAAGAATTCCAAGTTTAGCAAAAGGAGCTGTTAACGGATCCATTCCGATGTAAACGAACATGCCATCCGCTTCAAATACCTTTTCAGAACCGTCGACAGTTGAAACAAGCGTCACGGAACCAACTTTACCATTTTCAGCATTTACTTCTTTAACGGATGAATTCCATATGAAGTCAATCTTATCGTTAGCAAACGCGCGGTCTTGAAGGATTTTTTGCGCACGTAATTCGCCGCGACGATGTACAATCGTCACTTTATCTGCGAATCGCGTCAAATAAGTTCCTTCTTCCACAGCAGAGTCACCACCGCCTACAACGACGAGTTCTTTCTTACGGAAGAATGCGCCGTCACACACTGCACAATAGCTTACGCCACGGCCAGTAAGTTCTGCTTCGCCAGGAATACCCATTTTTTTGTATTCCGCGCCTGTCGTAATAATAATCGCACGCGCTTTGTACTCTTTATTGCCTACAACAATCGTCTTGTAACTTTCACCGTCAATAACGTCTGTAACATCGCCATAAGCGTATTCTGCACCAAATTTTTTGGCATGATCAAACATTTTTGTAGAAAGGTCAGGACCTAATATATGTTCGAATCCCGGATAATTTTCAATTTCTTCCGTATTAGCCATTTGGCCACCCGGAATTCCCCGTTCAAGCATTAACGTTGAAAGGTTCCCACGAGATGTATAGACAGCAGCCGTCATCCCCGCGGGGCCGGCACCAATAATTATGACATCATAAATTTTTTCAGTTGTCATGTGATTTTCCTCCTCTACAACATTTACTTATCAAATCGTATAGGATACCTAAGTACCATTCAACTTTTCTGCTTATAATGAAAAGCGTAAGGCGCCGTCTTAGACGCGACAGGCATAAGACGGAACGGCGTAGCGGCGTTCTTTGCCGCATAGCTGGATCGACTTATGCCCCAAGCGGCTGGCGCCTGAAGCCTAGACACAATGAAAAGCGTAAGCGCCTTGGTAGACCCGAAAAGCGCTGGAGGGCCTAAAGATAAAGGCGTCCTTTGCCTTAATCTTTAGGACTGAAGCGACTCGAGGGGCTAGGCGCTGGAGTCTAGACAGTAATGAAAAGCGCAAGGCGTCTAAAAGGAACGCAGCTTAAGTGCGCCACTTCCTGTGGCAACAGCTGCATGACCTACATCCTGTAGGCCCGCGACAGGCATAAGTCAATCCAGCGACGTGGCGCTCTTTGCCCGGGAAGGATGCAGTTCAATCCTTCCTAGTTGGATTGCTTATGACCCTAGCGGCTGGCGTCTGGAGCCTAGACAATAAGAAAAGCGCAAGCGCCTTGTTAGACCCGAAAAGCGCTGGCCGACTAAATTCGCCACGTCCTGTGGCAACGTCGGCACTAGTACGTCCTGTACGTCGGAGGGCCTAAAGAGAAAGGCGCCCTTTGCCTTTAACTTTAGGACTGAAGCGACTCGAGGGGCTAGAGCATAGAGTTTCTTGATTACTTTCAGCAAATATTATGCATCAAATCACAAAAAAGTGACACTTCTTTAAAATAAATAGGAAAAAACCATTGAGAAAGCATCAGCCCCAAAATTGCATCTTTGTGTCCTTATGCATTTTGAGCGCGACGGATGAAGGACAATCATACGATTAGCGAAAATGTGTGTAGGGATGCGACAAAGTCGCATTCCTACACATCCAGACTTCTCGGTAATCGTACTTGAAGTCATTCAATCCAAAGCAATCCAAAAGCGCAAATACACAAGTAGCGGACAAGGGGTGACTAATTTTTTTACTGGCTACTTTGGTTAATCAAAGGAACGCAACCTAAGTACACATGTCCTAAAACCTAGCGATTAGGCATCAAATTGTGGTAAATACTCAATCAATTCTCCGACGTACTTTGTCAGCGTCGGGACAGATACACCAAATTCCTTTGCAATCGCTGTTTTTGTCACATCCGGATAACGGGATGACTGGAACATATAATCAGCTGCGGCTGCAAGTGCAGCCGGATTTCTAAACAAATAAGAACGACCTAATGCAGTCTCGCATAAAGTAAACCACATTTGAAACAGATGGGATGCTTGTTTATCGAGCGGACAATATTTGTTGTAAAGTAAGTCCGTCGTTTCAAGCGCCCGCATAAATGACTTATCAAAGTTAGTTTCCGGCATGAACTCATAATCGAGGCCACTTGCCAAAAAAAGTCGCTCATAATTACTCAGCTTTTCGATTTCAATATAGGATGGATGTGAAATGATTTCCTGCTTATGACCTGACTTCCCTAGAAGATAGTAGCCAAACATTCTTTCGCTTCTGTAGGTGTTAGTGATCTTACTCAGCAAAAATCCTCTATCCTGTTCGAGTGAATCAGACTTGATAATCTCTTGGACATCCTTCCAAGGCTCGTAACCAGCCTTCTTCGGATCCAGTTCTATCAATTTCGCATATGCTTCGCGAGCCACATTTTCATGTCCAGAGAAATAAGCTGAATGGGATAGCCAGAAGTAGTAGCCTGCATCCCCTTCAAACCCTCTCTTTTGAAGACTCTTGAGCCATGTATAGGCCTCTTTATGCCTACCAATGAGCGCAAATGTCGCACCAAGTTTATAGCGATTTTCAAATTGATACGGTTTGATTTTTACGAGTAAAGCAAGTAAGGACTCTAATTCCTCTTCCTTTTTTTCATAATAATAAAAGACCGCCAGATTACAAAGTGCATGGATATTACCTTTATTACGATTTAAAACATCATGCAGTAGTTTAGTAGCCCGCTCGTTTTCCCCGATATAAAAATAAGCAAGCGCTAAATTATTATAAGCCGCCCAAAAGTCAGGATAATCGACAATAATCAACTCAAGTAATTTGATAGCCGCCTTGAAATCCCCCGATTCCATAAGTCGACGTGCTTTTTCCTGAAGAAAATACACTTCCCCATCCGGCATTTCATCGTCATTAAATGACTCTTCCTGTTCTGCAAAATCAATAATTTCTATTGAATCATCAGCAAATGGACCGTCTGGATCAATTGATATGTATTTTTCAGCATACATTTTTGCATCTCGCAGCATACCAAGATGGGCATGAACCTCCGCCAAATAGAAAATAATTTCCTCTTCAGTAGGTGCTAATGAATTTGCAGTCATTAGCAGTTCATGCGCTTCCTCAAAACGTCCTTCTTCCATGACGAGCACACCATATTCCATAAGAATTTTCCAATCCTCAGGACTAAGTTCAGATGCTCTTTTCAAATACCGCTGGGCATCTTCATAACGATCGCGTTGCATCGCCTGAATCGCTTTATTATAATAAAATTCACCATCTGGAATGAACGAAATAATTTTTTTATCTTGCTTCTCACGTAGATTATCCAATCATATTCCCCCGAAAAAATAAGAAGGAACGCAAAGCACGTTCCTTCTCGTATTATTCCCATTATACCATAAGATACATCAGCACTATCCGTTTACATTTTTTTCTTGTCGCTCGACCATTTGCTCTTGTGTAAAGATAATTTTAACCGGATTGCCAGCCGCGAACACGCCTGGCGGAATATCACGATTCACAAGGGATGCAGCGGAAATAATTGCCCCGTCGCCAATTTCGACTCCAGGAAGAATCGTCGTATTCGCTCCAATCAATACGTTCTTTCCAATAATGACATCTCCTATACGATACTCATCTATCAAGTATTCATGCGCAAGAATTGTCGTATTGAAGCCAATGATTGAATTATCGCCAACTTTTATCCGCTCCGGAAACATGACATCAGGCATCACCATAAGGGCGAAAGATGTCTTGTCACCCACTTCCATTTTCAAAAACGTACGAAACAAAAAGTTCTTCATTGGGATGAAAGGTGTATACCTCGATATTTGGATAACCACAAAGTTTTTTGCCACTTTAAAAAACGGGACGGTTTTGTAAATATGCCAAAGAGAATTTGCTCCGCCACTTACTACATGCCTTTCAGTACGTCTCAACCTTTTTCACCTTTAACGATATGGAGTAGATCCGAAATATGCTGCAACATATAATCTGGGTTGAATGTTTGTAAAAAAGCTTCTCCTTTTGCCGACCATGCAACACCCGCTGTACGAACGCCCGCGTTTTGTCCGCCTTCTATATCATGGTAGTTATCCCCTATCATTAGGGCTTCATCCGCGGTAACTCCTAATCGCTCGAGAGCTAGTAAAATCGGTTCTGGATCAGGCTTCGTTTTCGTTACATCGTCCCTTGCTATGATTTCGTCAAAGACACCTTCTACATCAAGAAGTTCTAACCCTAACATCACCATATCTTTTCTCTTTGTAGAGACAATCGCCATTTTCATGCCCGCTGCCTTCAACAACTTCATCGTTTCGGACACACCGTCAAACTCGATAGAAAGCTCATCATGCATCGATTTATTCCATAATCTATATTCATCAATCAGTTGTTCCGTCTTTTCAATATCAATCGAACCGAATGATTCATGCAATGTTGGTCCTAAAAACGGGAGTATATCGATTCGATCATATTTACCCGGGTAATGATTTCCAAGGACGTGTTGGAATGTCTGGATGATCAGTTCATTCGTATCCAGTAATGTTCCGTCAAAATCAAATAGTAATGTAGTAATTGGTTTAGCCATCTGCAACCGGAACCTCCTTCTTTTTCTGTTGTTCAGCCCGTTTCCAGACATAAGCGACAATGATCGTCAACACAAAAGCTGTTACGACCCGAATAATAAGTAATGGCAGAATGGGAATGCCTAGTGGGATAAAGATCAGTGTATCTTCAATAACTGCGTGACAGGCAACGAGAAAGATGAATGCCAGTGTCGCATCCTTCTTGCTCACACCATCCTCTTGTACAGCCTGTATCATAACGCCAGCGCCATAAGCGAGACCGATAACTAGACCTGCAACAAGTGTAGTTGAAGCATTCGGTTGTACGCCAATTACTTTCGTAAATGGTGCCACTTTCGCCGAAAATTTTTGCAAATAATTACGATCCTTTAATAACTGGACAAAAATCATAAGTGGAATGACGATTAAGGCTAGTTGTAAGATGCCGAATGATGCTTTCTGTACACCAAGCAATCCAATTTCAAACCATCCATCCGGTATAGCCGTAATTTGCGGAGCCATACCGTATTGCGCCGTCTCCCCTCCGCCTTTCCATAACAAGTTGATGACAATACCTGACATAATAGCTAGCCCATACCGAACAACAACCACGATCCACAGCTTCACGCCGACTTTCAGTGCAACGCCTGTTTCAATGAATATATTATGCGAAAACGACAGCATGACAGCAATGATGAATACTTCCTTCACAGTCATTTCTAACGATAAAATACCAGCTATTGCAGCATATAAATTAAGCATATTGCCAAGTACTAATGGAATTGCAGCTTCTCCACTTAAACCGAATATCCCCATAAACGGCGCAACAAGTTTAATAAGCCACGGCAACACGGGTGTATGCTGTAAAATGACAACGAGTACCGTGATTGGAAAGATGATTTTCCCCAGTGTCCACGTTGTCCGAAGTCCTGCCTTTAATCCATTTTGAAGCGTCCCCATTCCCCAAGCCCCTTTTTATTTATCTTGATACTTCACATTTACTTTCTGAACATACCTTCTCATTATGAATACCACGATTGCCACAAGGATTGTGATGACCGATACTAGCTGTGCCGCCCGAAGTTCACCGATGACATATAAGCTGTCCGTTCGCATCCCCTCGATGAAAAATCGGCCAGCAGAATACCAAACCAAGTAGAAAAGAAACGTTTCGCCACGCTTCAAGTTCACCTTGCGCAACAAGATAATTATGACAAGCCCCACAATATTCCACATGGATTCATACAGGAAAGTCGGGTGATACGTCACGCCTTCAATTGTCATTTGGTTCATAATCCACTCTGGAATAATTGTTGTTTCAAGGAATTTTTCAGAAACAGGCCCTCCGTGTGCCTCCTGATTCATGAAATTACCCCAACGGCCAATGATTTGACCTATCAACAGTCCAGCTACTGCAATATCGGCCACTTTCCAGAATGAAATACCTCTCTTTTTCGTGAAGAAGTACGTCGTAATGAAGGCACCAATTAACGCGCCATGAATGGCGATACCGCCTTCCCAAACTTGAATAATTTGTCCAGGATGGTCCTTATAATAATCCCACGAGAAAATAACATAATAGATTCGCGCACTAACAATCGAGATTGGGACAGCCCAAATGAGCAAATCCGTCAAAAAGTCCGGATGCATCCCACGCTTCACCATTTCCTTTTGAACAACGATGAATGCAAGTACAATCCCCAGCGCGATTAAGATTCCGTACCACCTGACTTCAAGCGGACCTAACGAAAATGCAATCGGGTTTATTGCCAATAAATCAAACATGTATCAACCTATCCTTTCTCTCTCCATCAATCATTTACTTGCGATTCCCTTTGATTTCTGCAGCCAGTTTTTGCGTAAACTCCTCTGCTGCATTAACACCAAGCTTTTTCATTCGATAATCCATTGCTGCAACTTCAATAATGACAGACAAGTTACGTCCAGGTCTTACTGGCACAGTCAACTTCGTCAATTCCGAATCCATAATTTTCATCTTTTCTTCATCAATACCAAGTCGGTCATAAATCTTATCCTGATCCCACAATTCAAGATCCACTATGATTAGAATCCGTTTATCACTCTTCACTGCGCTGGCTCCGAACAATGTCATCATATCAACAATTCCGACTCCGCGGATTTCAAGCATATGTTCAAGAAGTTTCGGTGCATTTCCAATCAACACATTTTTGGCTACCTGCCTAATTTCAACAAGATCATCAGCCACAAGTCGATGGCCCCTTTTCACAAGTTCGAGAGCTGTTTCACTTTTCCCCACGCCACTCTTGCCCGTGATTAGTATTCCAATTCCATAAACATCTACAAGCACCCCGTGCATAGCTTTCATTGGTGCAAGTCTACCGCTAAGATAATTCGTCAGCATACCCGAAAATCGCGTCGTTGGAATATCGGTTTTTAAGACAGGAATGCCACTATTTTCTGCTGCTTCAATTAATTCAACTGGCACTTCCATTTCATGTGCCACAATGATGGCCGGTGTGGTTTCTGAACAAAGTCTCTTCATCCGATCTACCCGTTCCACTTCGGTTAAATTTGCGAAAAACGACAGTTCTGTCTTACCAAGAAGTTGAACGCGATCCGCCAGGTAGTAATTGAAATAACCAGCCATTTCAAGGCCTGGTCTTGAAATATCACTCGTATGTATTTGACGCTCGATTCCCATTTCGCCTGCACATAGTTCAAGAAAAAGTTTTTCTTGAACGTTCTTTACTGTTACATAAGACATTAACTCGCCCCTTTTCTTTATATTCCAACGTCTATAAACTATTTTACCATGCCCATTTTCAAATGAAATGATTTAGTGCCGAAACTGTCCATGTCGACAATATTGGTTGATGTGAGGCCCGGGCCCGAGACAGCAGGAAAACGTTCAACGGATGGGATACTACGAGAATTCAGCTTTAATAGCACCGTAGCGGATCTTGTAAAATAATATCTTATCGAAGAAGGTTTTACAGTCATTTTCGCACATAAAACACAAGAAGCTGTATCACTTGTCACAGGGATAAAGCTTGCAAATAGCATGAACGTTGATGCTTTTGTATCTATCCACGCAAATGTGTTTGATAGTGATTGGAACAGCGCCAACGGAATCGAAACATTGGTTTATTCGGCAGCAAGAAAAGAGACCATGACAATTGCCTCCCTCACACAAAATGCACTTATTGCAGCTTGCAATAGAGTAGACCGAGGCGTGAAGAAAGTGAACTACGCTGTCTTACTAGAAACTAAGATGCCTGCAGTTCACAAAGCATGGGCTTTATGACGAACCCTGAAGAAGCTACGTTATTAATAAGGAAGGCCTATAGGATGGCAGTGCGCGAAAGCGATTTCTTTCGCAGTATCCGCTTGGATTTTACGAGGCAAGAAATGAGTAAACTTTTTTGATAGGGCATGATTAAATGTCCTGGTAGATAATAAAACTGTAAGGGCTATCTGCTGGATTATTGCAGCAAGCAAAACTGATTTTGGTTAATAACCAGATGTGATTTTCTTATCTCTTTTTAAAAAAGAACTGCTCCAACACCGATTTCCCGGCGTTGGAGCAATTCCTTATATTTATTATACTTTATTCCTTTTTCGCATTATAACAAACAATAACGGAACCCGTTTTCGCTTCACCAAAAATGTGCAGCGGAGATGTATTTCCTTCTATGTCCTTATTAAAACGGATGGTCCGTTGAAGTAATTGTTCTTGCTCGATAGAACGATCAACATCATCAAGCTTCAAGTCCAATTTACCCATATTGGATGCAATTTCACCTGATAGAGCAACTCCTGCTGGAATGTAAATTTCAACTGAACCGCTCATTGTTTTCGCTTCAATCTTTTCAGCTGCCGGATCTGTCGTCGTCACAACGACATGTCCGTTTAACGATTGTGCTTCCACATTCTTCACAGCCCCATCAATGTACACGCGCCCGTTCAAAGTTTCTGCTTCAATCGAAGTAGCAGTCACTCCATTAAGACCAATCGAGCCATGCACTGTTTCGAACTCACCTTTTTCGAACGTCAATCCAGCAATTTCAATTTTCCCGTTTGCAGTCTTCACTTTTACTGTTTCTGCTGTTGCGTCTTCCATCTTAAACGAGCCGTTCAGCAAACGTGCAGAAATTTTGGCGTAGTCCTTTTTCGGGATGAATAATTCAACATTTACTTGAACCATTTTCAAATCGCTTGAAATTCTTATTTTCCCTTCGTCATTAACAAACAATAACTTTTCAAGAAAATCTTTTTTCGCTTTTTCTTCGGACTCACTATTAAAGACTTTCACTGTGAAGTCAGCACGTACTTCTTCTGTTTCTCCCGTATGGAGTGTTACTTTACCATTGTCGATATCGATGATTACTTCTTCGATTCCAGCTGCCGGTTTGGTAATTGTATGATTAAACGTAACTGCGTTGCCAAAAGGCGAATCAAAGTCGAATGATTTCACTCTTTGAACAGCAGTCTGCATGAATTGCATGAACCGGTCTCCTACATTGCTAAAATCCTTACTCAAATCTTCAAGGAATTCATCCATAGAAGGTTGATTTTGATCCTTTTCTTCGATAATAGGCTCCGCCTTTTCGAATGGATCTGCTTTTGCTTGTTTTTGTTCATTATATTGTTGTTGCCCTTCTTCAGTTACCTGTTTAGCTTCAGTGTTTTTTTCCACTTGACTTGTTTTTCCTAATGTTTCTAGAAGTGTCAATGCTTCCTCGGTCGTGATTGTACCATTTTCCAGCATTGCTAAAATCCGTTTCCGTTCATTTTGCATCATTACGCCCCCTAGTATTGTGGTGTTTCAGATTTCTCGATAATTTTATTTCTAACTAAATTGGTTGAAATAAAGAAACCCATCGAATTCGCTACGGCGCTAAGGGATACATTTCACCATAAGACAGGTAGCTACGCAACCAGTCTTATGATTTCAGCTGCCCCTTGTAAGGCGCCTTCACACAGTTTATCTAGGTTTTCATTTGTTCAACGTATATATATATACGAGTGAATGTGGGAAAGGTTTCATTTAGAAACTTTTTCTGCATCTTCAATCATCATTTTCATTCTTTTTCGTTCACGCTCAAGAACTGGTTTTAAATAATAACCGGTATATGAAACTGTAGATTCCGCCACTTTCTCTGGAGTACCTGATGCGATAATTTGGCCGCCATTATCGCCTCCTTCAGGTCCTATGTCGATAATGTAATCTACGGTTTTAATGACGTCCAGGTTATGCTCAATAACAAGTACAGTATTTCCCGTATCGACTAGGCGCTGCAGGACGATTAGTAGTTTGCCAATATCGTGGACATGTAGACCTGTCGTCGGTTCGTCAAGAATATAAAACGACTTGCCATTGGAGCGTTTGTGCAACTCAGAAGCAAGTTTCACACGTTGCGCTTCACCGCCTGATAATGTTGTTGCCGGCTGGCCTAAATTAATATAACCTAGTCCAACATCAACAATCGTCTGGAGCTTACGGCTAATTTTAGGTATATTTTCAAAAAACACGAGTGCATCATCTACTGTCATAGCAAGTACGTCCGCTATGTTTTTTCCTTTATAGGTTACTTCTAGTGTTTCTCTATTATATCGTTTCCCATGACAAACTTCACAAGGTACATAGACGTCCGGTAAGAAGTGCATTTCGATTTTAATGATTCCATCGCCACGACAAGCTTCACAACGGCCACCCTTTACGTTAAAGCTGAAACGACCTTTTTTATACCCGCGAACTTTAGCTTCGTTAGTAGAAGCAAACATATCCCGTACATCATCAAACATGCCTGTATAAGTCGCTGGATTGGATCTTGGTGTACGCCCAATTGGAGACTGGTCGATTTCAATGACCTTTTCAAGTTCTTCAAGACCTATTGCTGATTTATACTGACCCGGTTTTTGCTTAGATCGATTCAGTTTCTGAGCAAGCACTTTGTAAAGAATTTGATTGATAAGTGTACTTTTCCCTGATCCTGAAACACCCGTTACAGCTATGAATTGACCAAGTGGAATATCTACATTTACATTTTTTAAATTATTTTCTGATGCACCTTTAATGACGATTTTACGTCCATCCAGTTTGCGTCTTTCCATTGGAAGTGGGATAAACTTCTTGCCGCTCAAATATTGACCGGTCAGTGATTTTGGATCATTCATTACTTGGTCAGGTGTACCTGCCGAAACGATTTCTCCCCCCGCGACACCAGCGCCCGGTCCGATATCAATTAAATAATCGGCTGCCATCATCGTATCTTCATCATGTTCAACAACAATCAGTGTATTACCTATGTCGCGCATACTCTTCAACGTACCTATGAGCCGGTCGTTATCTCGTTGATGAAGTCCAATAGATGGCTCATCTAAAATATATAGAACCCCTGTTAGTCTTGAGCCAATTTGTGTGGCCAATCGAATGCGTTGTGCTTCTCCACCAGAAAGAGTTCCCGCCGCCCTAGATAATGACAAATAATCAAGTCCAACATTAATAAGGAATCCGAGCCGCTCTTCAATTTCACGCAAGATGAGTTTCGCAATTTGTGTATCTTTTTCAGATAGTACAAGGTTTTTGAAAAAATGGTCTGCTTCAGTAATAGACAGTTCCGTCACTTTCCCAATATGGACGCCATTCACTTTTACAGCGAGCGACTCTTCCTTCAAGCGATATCCAGCACATGTTGGACACGGACGTTGCGACATATACTTTTCCATTTGTTCACGGATATAATCCGAAGAAGTTTCTTTAAAACGACGTTCTACATTTGCCAAAACACCTTCAAAATGAATATTGTTATCCCGCGTACCCCCAAATTCATTCGTGTAACGGAATCGAATCTTTTCATCCTTCGAGCCGTTTAATATTTTGTCAAGTTCGTCGTCCGGCAATTCACTTATCGGTACATCCATTGATATACCAAAGTGATCTGCAACAGTTTTTAAGAGCTCCGGATAGTATTGAGAACTTGTCGGTTCCCATGGCGCAATCGCATGATCTTTTAATGACAGTGTTGGATCTGGCACAACCAATTCCGGGTCTACCTCGCGCTTCGTCCCTAGCCCATCACACTCCTGACAAGCACCAAACGGACTGTTGAACGAAAACATTCGTGGCTCGAGTTCTCCAATTGAAAAACCACAGATCGGGCAAGCATGATGTTCACTGAACAGGATTTCTTCCCCATCCATGACGTCGACCAAAACGGTCCCATCCGCAAGACGAAGAGCCGATTCAAGTGAGTCGCTCAGGCGTGGCGCAATATCCTCCTTCATAACAATCCGATCGATGACAACTTCTATCGTATGCTTCTTGTTTTTGTTCAATTCAATATTGTCGTCGAGATCTATAATTTCACCGTTGACACGTATTCGGACATACCCTTGTTTCTTAATATCTTCGATTAATTTCACATGCGTTCCTTTACGCCCCGAAACAATCGGTGCCAGAACTTGAATACGCGTACGTTCCGGTAATTTCATAAGGCGGTCAACCATTTGCTCAATCGTTTGGGACGAAATTTCCGTTCCGTGAATCGGGCAGATTGGTTTGCCAACACGTGCATAAAGAAGACGGAGATAGTCGTATATTTCCGTGGCAGTTCCAACCGTCGAACGAGGATTGCGGCTCGTCGTCTTTTGATCAATTGAAATTGCCGGCGATAGCCCTTCAATGATATCTACATCTGGCTTGTCCATCTGACCTAAAAACTGTCGCGCATAAGAAGATAATGATTCAACGTACCTTCGCTGCCCTTCCGCGTAAATTGTATCGAAAGCGAGGGAGGATTTCCCTGACCCTGAAAGTCCTGTCATGACGACCAATTTGTCACGAGGAATATTTATATCAATGTTTTTCAAATTATTCGCACGTGCGCCTTGTATGATAATTTCTTTATTCTTCATAAATACCCTACCTCTCAGCCTTCAATTCCATGATTGTATCCCTTAGTTCAGCAGCTCGTTCGAAGTCGAGCGCTTTCGCGGCCTCTTTCATCTCTTTTTCCAAAGTTACAAGAAGCGTTGCTTTTTCGTCTTTAGTCAATTTCTTGCCGTGTGTTACTTTTTCTAAATAGGAAATCGCTTCTTCCGATACTGCCGTTGCACGAATCACATCACGGATTTCTTTATTAATTGTCGTCGGTGTTATGCCATGCTCTTCATTATATTTTCGTTGAATATCCCGACGACGCTCCGTTTCACCTATTGCTTTCGCCATAGAGTCCGTTATCCTATCAGCATATAAAATTACATGTCCATTGGAGTTACGGGCAGCGCGACCCATCGTCTGAATAAGTGCTCGCTCAGAACGAAGAAATCCTTCTTTATCTGCATCCAAGATCACAACAAGCGATACTTCAGGAATGTCTATCCCTTCCCTTAAGAGGTTAATCCCTACTAGGACATCAAATGTCCCTATTCGCAGTTCCCGTAAAGTTTCAATTCGTTCAAGTGTTTTAATATCAGAATGAAGGTATTGAACTTTTATACCAATTTCTTTCAAGTAATCAGTCAAATCTTCGGACATTTTCTTTGTTAACGTTGTAATTAGAACACGTTCATTGTTTTTCGTCCGTTCTCTTATTTGGCCTATCAAATCATCAATCTGCCCTTCAATCGGACGAATTTCAATTGTCGGATCTAGTAGACCAGTCGGCCGGATAATCTGTTGAATCATCTCGGGAGTATGCTCAATTTCGTAAGGGCCTGGTGTCGCAGAAACATAAATCGCTTCGTGGACATGGTCTTCGAATTCTTTGAATGTGAGCGGCCTGTTGTCGAGTGCTGAAGGTAGACGGAAACCATGGTCAACAAGTACGTTTTTACGTGCCTGGTCACCGTTATACATACCTCGTATTTGTGGCAACGAGACATGACTTTCATCTACAATAATGAGAAAATCATCTGGGAAATAGTCAAGCAGTGTATACGGAGTCGCCCCAGCAGGACGGAGCGTTAAATGACGGGAATAGTTTTCAATACCTGAACAGAAGCCCATTTCCCTCATCATTTCAAGATCATAACGTGTCCGCTGTTCAAGACGTTGCGCTTCCAACAGCTTGTCCTGAGCACGAAATTCTTTCAAACGTTCTTCCAGTTCAATTTCAATGTTTTCAATTGCTTTCACCATTTTTTCTTCGCCAGTAACAAAGTGAGAAGCTGGGAATATGGCAACGTGTTCACGTTCACCAAGGATTTCGCCTGTCAGTGAATCTACTTCGCGAATCCGTTCAATTTCATCACCGAAAAACTCGATACGTAAGCAATGTTCATCCTGGGATGCTGGCAAAAGTTCAACAACATCGCCGCGTACCCGGAACGTACCCCGAGTGAAGCTTATGTCATTCCGCTCATATTGAATATCTACAAATCTGCGTAGCAGTTCATTACGTCCTATTTCCATGCCTGGACGCAGAGATACAACATGTGCGCTGTATTCTTCTGGGGAACCTAGACCATAAATGCAGGAGACTGAGGCAACAATGAGCACGTCATTCCTTTCAAATAAGGAAGATGTTGCAGAGTGACGTAATTTATCAATTTCGTCATTGATGCTTGAGTCTTTTTCAATAAAGGTGTCAGTATGAGCGATATAAGCTTCTGGCTGATAATAATCATAGAAACTCACAAAGTATTCAACTGCATTGTCAGGAAAAAACTCTTTAAATTCACTATATAATTGACCCGCTAATGTTTTGTTGTGCGCGATAACGAGAGTCGGTTTGTTAATTTCCGTCAATACATTCGAAACGGTAAATGTTTTTCCAGTCCCGGTTGCACCAAGCAGAGTTTGGTGCTTCTCACCTCGGTTATGTCCTTCTAATAATTGTGCGATTGCAGACGGCTGATCGCCTTGTGGTGTATAAGGGGCTTGCAAATTGAATTTTCCGACCATCAGAAGCACCTCCTCTATCAGTTACATCTATCTTATCACTTTACCCATCTTTTGACGAGCAAAAAGCGAACGTACGTTTTTTCACTAATTTCCCCTTTTATAAACACACAGAGAAAAACGCTGCATGTCTATTCAACATGTAGCGTTCTTTCATTTTTCAATCATTCTCTTCAAGTTTACCAAGTCTTTCGGAATACATTAGGAATGCGCTTTCATCCCGACAATCAAGCGCAACATCAATTAACCTCATGATTCTACTCTTTGTTTGCTCTCTGTGTAAATGTTTCAAAAAAAGGTCCAAATAAATTTCATTCAGCAGTTTTTCCGCTTGGAGCGAAGAACTGTTTTTCCCTACAGCTTTCAAGAACTCGGCATATGAATAATTATTCTCCATCCCTATCACCCCTGATGCCTTTTATTTAGTATATCTAATTTCAGAGATAAGTTGCAACGTTTATTGGAATATTCTATATTTTTATTTAGTCATATTTAACAAAGAAAAGCGTAAGTCGCCGTTTAGCCCCGACAAGCATAAGACAGACCTGCGAAGCGGCGTTCTTTGCCGCACAGTAGGGCTGACTTATGACTCGAGGGGCTGGCGCATGGAGCCTAGACAAAGAAAAGCGTAAGGCGCCGTTTAGCCCCGACAAGCATAAGACAGACCTGCGGAGCGGCGTTCTTTGCCGCACAGTAGGGCTGACTTATGACTCGAGAGGCTGGCGCATGGAGCCTAGACAAAGAAAAGCGTAAGGCGCCGTTTAGCCCCGACAAGCATAAGACAGACCTGCGAAGCGGCGTTCTTTGCCGCACAGTAGGGCTGACTTATGACTCGAGGGGCTGGCGCATGGAGCCTAGACAAAAGAAAAGCGTAAGGCGCCGTTTAGCCCCGACAAGCGTAAGACAGACCTGCGGAGCGGCGTTCTTTGCCGCACAGCGGGGCTAACTTAAGTCTCGAGAGGCTGGCGCATGGAGCCTAGACAAAGAAAAAATATATTCCTTTATTATAAAGAAATGTCCCGCCTGCAATTGATTGCAAACGGGACGACTTTTGTTATTCATATTCTTTTTTCTCTCCAGTCAATCTGATCGTTGCCTCGGAGATAATAAGGATGACAGCCCCTAAAAGTAAAGGAGTTACAGACATTCCGTAAAGGTACAGTGCAGCACAAATAACTACCGCCGCCTGAATCCACTGGACTGCTCGAACGGTTCTATTAATCGCAACAGTACGGGTGTTTTCCTTTTCAGGAAACAGCACATCCATCCTGAAATCGTCCCCCGCCCGCAATGCATGAATAAGTTGGACGGCAGAGGCAAATGCAAGCGCTCCTGCAAAAATGAAAACGACAATCGGGAACGGGATGAAAATCGCTCCTAGTGCTGATAAAGCAGTGAGCCTTACCCATAACCAAAAAATATCATCTGTGCGTATAAATGTGCGTCTGATTAAATACGTTTGTGCACCAGGCTTACCGAAATTCGGGGATCCCATCGCAAAACCGAGCCATGCTCTTCTGCTAACGGAACCTTTCAAATGTGGGACGTCTGTGAAGTAGTTAGCAAAACGGTAAAAACGCATCATCCGATTTTGTTCGAGTGAAATGAAGTGATCGTAAGGGAATGGTTTTAGCATCCTCTTTTTTCTCCAATAGAAGTTGTACATTATAATGAGTACGCCAATAATCGGAAGAATAAGAGGACTTCCTACAAGACCCGCATAAACTACGAATCCCGCCAATAAAAACCGAACCGTTCGATCTAGCCAAATCCATTTTCCATCCAAAGCATGTCTTAAATTATATTCGGACTCGATGAATATCCACTTAATGAGCAACATGAAAATGGCAAGGATGATATACTCCATCTTCGATCCGGTACCGGTAGCCGAAAGTAATGGCAACGCTACAATGTATAAAATAAATGGTAATGGCAATTGTGAATAGAAGCTCCAACTCAATGACCGTTTCATATACGTCATAAGTTTTTGTTCCAGTGGCAGGAAATAAACCGTATCCGCCGGTTTCAATAGTGTCACCGGTGGCGAATAGGCGAGCGCTAGTCCAAGTATGATAGCCGTCAGTAGCGCCGCTGGGAACTCTGCTGGTACTTCCTTCAACCATTCACTGTACGTATAGCCCCCCGCTCCAATTGTGAAAACGAGAACGATTGCCAAATGGCCTGTAAATACATATTTTAAATACTTTTGGAGCTCGGTTATATAATGGACAAACCGGGTTCCCCATATTTCACGCAAATTGTTCATTGTCATGTTCCTCTGTCATCGCGATATATAAGTCATCTAGTGATGCTCCTGGACGCCCGAATGCTTTTCTTAAGTCATCCATCGTCCCTTCTGCTCGCACCCGTCCTTCATGCAGTAAAATGATTCTGTCGCAATGTTTTTCAGCGGTCGACAATACGTGCGTTGACATGAGAATTGAAGCCCCGTTTTCTGTTCTTTGCGTCATTTGCTCTAAAAGTGATTTAATGCCGATTGGATCGAGACCGACAAATGGTTCATCGATAATGTATAAAGAAGGGTTAACAAGGAAGGCACACATGATCATTACTTTTTGACGCATCCCTTTTGAAAAATGTGCCGGGAACCAGTTTAATCGCTTCTCCATCCGGAATTCTCGCAATAACTCATCCGAACGCGCTTCAAACACTTCTTTATCAAGGTCGTATGCCATCGCAGTCAGTTCAAGATGTTCCCTAAGCGTCAACTCTTCATAAAGTATCGGCGTTTCAGGAATATAAGTGAACGCTTTCCTATACTTTTCTGGATTTTCACTGAATGTCACACCGTTGACACGGATTTCTCCTTTATGAGGATTCATTAATCCGATAATATGTTTAATGGTTGTACTTTTCCCTGCTCCATTTAGTCCGATAAGACCAACTAACTCACCATGTCCGATGTTAAATGATAAATCATACAGAACGGGTTTACGTGTGTAACCGCCTGTTACGTCTTGTAATTCAAGAATTTCCATATCCATCCTCCATTCTTCTATTCATATTAGCAAAAAATGGCTCAAAAAGCTTTTCCCTTCATACAACTATATAGATTGAATGTAGGATTGCATTGAATAACGCTTGGGCCTACAGGACGCCGTGTAGCGAACTAAGACTGCCTTCCTTTACCTGTATTGCGCCTACGCTAGTTTATATACCGCCTTCAATATTTCAACCTATATCTGAAATTATGCTACACTTGTCCCATTCATGAAAAGGAGTGTTGAAAATGACTGAATGTATTTTTTGTAAAATCATTGAAGGAACGATACCTAGCGTAAAAATCTACGAAGATGAGCATGTACTCGCCTTCATGAATATTGCGCCTGTAACGAAAGGGCATGCCCTTCTTATCCCGAAAACACATCGTGAAAATATATATGATTTAACTGCAGAAGAAGCAGCTCAGCTGTTTTCTGTCGCACCACAAATCGCCAATGCCCTTAAAGATGAATTCGCACCAGCAGGTATGAATCTTCTTCAAAACAATGGTACACATGCAGGTCAAGCCGTTTTCCACTACCATCTGCATTTCATCCCGCGTTACGATGAGACTGATGGGTTCAAACCGACATTTGAGACGATGGAATCCGAATCAAGTTCTGAACGCATTCAAGAAATCGCAGTTGGTATTCGTGCAAAGTTACAAAAATAAGCTTGCTAATTGTCTGAATACCGTGTAAAATTAATAATAAGTTTTTCGCTGTCGATCATGAGGATACGATAGGAGAAACTCAAAATACCTGACGAGCTGAGGAGAGATTAGAAATGAAAACGAAAAGTCTTGTGTTAATGTCTTTATTAACTGCAGTAGGTGCTGCACTGTATCTGATTATTCCCCCGATTGCTGGAGGAATGAAACCGGATTTCATGCTGACAATGATGTTTATCGGGATATTACTGTTTCCTGAAGTGCGCAATGTATTTTTACTTGGAATGACAACAGGTCTGCTTTCGGGAATGTTTTCATCCCTACCAGGAAGTTTAATTCCAAACGTCATTGATAAACTAATCACCGCTTTCGTAATCTATGCGATTATCATCACATTTAAAAAGATTGCTGGAAACCTAGTTGCGGCTTCTGTCGTTGCAGGGCTAGGTACGTTATTATCGGGGAGCATCTTCCTTTCCGTTGCAATTTTTATATTCGGTATAAACTTGCCGTTCAAGGCATTATTCCTGTCAGTTGTACTTCCTGCTGTTGCGCTAAACGGAATTGCATTTTTCTTGATTTACCCAATTGTTACCGGCTTGGTCAAACGATCATCGTTTAAAACTGCATTATCCAATTAATATTACGGTTAAAGCTTTCCGTCTCCATGAGGAGAGCTTTTTTGATTGCTCAGGCTTCTATTAAATGTTTTAATTAAACTATAATAAGGAATACTGTTCACAAGAGAAAGGAGTGCTTAAGACAATGAAAGCATCTACATTTTTCATCGGACTTGCGGCTGGTTCAGTTGCTGCCGCTGTTACGGTATTGTATTCAACTCCCCAATCAGGAAGCCAACTTCGGACATCCGTCAAGGACGCATCAAGCGACATGAAGGAAATGTTCAAAGAAGTGAAAGTAAAAGTCGATGATTTAAAAGAATCCATCTCTCACCTTACAAAAGAAGCAAAAGAAACTGTTCCTACAGCAATCGAAGATATTAAAGGTTCAGTTGAAAAGTGGCAACAATCTACAGAATCAAATAAGGAACGAATGGAAAAAGAAATTGCAGCAATCCAAACTGCCCTTGAGGAGCTCGAACAGAACATCGCAGCCCATCAGAAATAAATTTAATAGCAAATGCGATCCACCTTTTGGAATGCAGTCAACTTCCCACTAAAATGCCTACACTAAATAGGTTGTCATAAGTGGAAAGGACTGCATTCCTTATTTTTATGCCAACTTTTAATTCAACATCATTATTGAATTGCAAGCTTTTTTGCAATTCTTACTTTTCTCTTCTTTGCTTTCCTGCTATAATAAAAGAAACGGAAAAATATAGAAAGAAGGTGTTTCCAATGTCAGAGCAAAAGTACTCTCCAAAAGAAGCAATGATTTTCAGTCAAAGGGTTGCTCAGATGTCTAAAGCGCTTTGGAAAGCAGTAGAAAAAGATTGGCAGCAGTGGATAAAACCTTATGACTTGAATATTAATGAGCATCATATTTTATGGATTTCTTACCATCTTCAAGGTGCCACTATTTCTGACATAGCTAAATTTGGAGTTATGCATGTTTCGACGGCATTTAACTTTTCTAAGAAATTGGAAGAACGCGAGTATTTACGTTTTTATAAAAAAGAAGATGATAGAAGAAATACATATGTAGAAGTTACAGAGAAAGGCGAGAAACTGTTATTGGAAATGAACATGAACTACTACGATTCCAATCATGGTGTTTTGGAGGGCTCACTCCCTATTAAAGACCTTTACGGAAAATTCCCGGAATTTCTTGAAGTTATGTCCGTTGTACGCAATATTTATGGGGAAGATTTCATGGAAATATTTGAACGAGGTTTTGAAAACATAAAAGAAACATATGATGACTCAACAGGTGAAATGATTGCTATAGTTAATACACCAAGTAATGAAGAACCTAAAATCCTGGTATCTATCGCAGAGGAAAAATAATTTCATTTTAGAAGGACTTCTGCTATGATTGCCTTGGTAAGTCAAAGAGGAGGAATAGATTTGATCCTTGTAATTACAATTCTGTTCTCGTTATTATATCTGTTTCAAATCAATAAAATGACATATGCACTATGCGAATCTAAGGAAATACCCGAAGAGAAGCAGCAGAAAATATACACGACCGTTAACGTTCTTGTAACCATTTTAATTGTGTCATTTTACGTCGAGATTCTGTTACAAGTATAAAAAAGTCCATTCCCTTTTTATGGGAAATGGACTTTTTCCATTATCGAAGCTTAGGGCGCCAGACGCCTTGAGCTTTTCTTTAATTAATTCAGGAAGGCTGCACCGACAATGATTAATAGAATGAACAAAACAACAAGCAACGCAAATCCCGAAGAACCATGGGAACCTTGGCTATATCCGCTCACAGGAGCACCCCCTCTCTCTCTATTTATCCTATGCGACTTGATTGATTCGTTGTAGGCAGTTTATCTGAGGGGATCCTTTTTGTTTTAATGGAATTTTGTGTTATAATGTCTACTGTTGCACATAAAAGTTAGGGGAGATTCTAAAATGAAAAAAACGATTTTAGCACTTACAATGGCCGCATCTGTTCTTGCACTTTCAGCGTGCAGCGATAAGAACACCGGTGATGAAGAGATCATCGCAACTTCTAAAAATGGTGATATTACAAAAGCAGATCTATATGTTGAGATGAAAGAAGCAATCGGTATCCAAGTTGTTGAAAACCTAATTCTTCAACAAGCGATTGAAAGTGAATATAAGGTTACTGATAAAGAGTTGAAAGATGCAATTGCAGCACAAAAGGAACAGTATGGCGAAAGCTTTGACATGTACCTTATGCAACAGGGGATAACAGAGAAATTTTTCGAAAAAAATGTAAAATCTCAATTGATCCAACAAAAAATGATTGAATCATTGAAAGTTACTGATGAGGAAATCAACGCTGGTATCGCAGATATGAAAAAAGAAATCAATGCTCGCCATATCTTAGTGGCAGATAAGAAAACAGCTGATGAAGTACTTGCGAAATTGAAAAAAGGCGAAGACTTCAAAGCACTTGCGAAAGAGTATTCTACTGAGCCAGCTGCTCAGGAATCAGGTGGAGACCTAGGTTGGTTCGGTCCTGGTAAAATGGTAGCGGAATTCGAAAAAGCTGCATTCGCACTGAAAAAAGGTGAAGTTAGTGAACCAGTTAAATCAAGCTTCGGATACCATGTAATCGAATTGGTTGATACACGTGAAGCTAAACTTGAACAAACTGATGAAGAACTAAAAGTAACAGTTACAGACACTCTTAAGAAAGCCAAATTCGAAGAGAAACTTGTCAAACTGTTGAAAGCATCTGATATAGACATTAAATCTGATGAGTTTAAAGGTGCACTTGAAGGCTACCTTCCAGCTGCAGAAACTGCTAAAACTGACAAAAAATAATACACAAAAAGCTGTCCCTTTGTATAAAGGAGACAGCTTTTTTTTGCATATTACCAGTAAGTCCTCCAAGTTAGAGATTTACTTTATTCAATTGAAGGTTTATAAAACGATCTGTTATCGAGAGGGAAAATTCTTTCCGTGAATTCACCAGGAGCTGTCTTACCAAGTGCTCGATCCAACATATTCATCTTCGCATCTATGTTATCGATGTAGTGAAGAATTTCCGCTTCTTTCAGCATTGGACGTTTCGGGCTTCCCCACTCTTCCTTACCGTGGTGGGATAAAACCATATGTTGCAACAGCATAACTTCTTCGCCAGAAATTTCAAGTTCGTCAGCTGCTTTTGATATTTCATTGACCATAATTGTAATATGACCTAGCAGATTCCCCTCGACCGTGTATTGCGTTGCAATTGGACCTGAAAGTTCAATTACTTTCCCAACATCATGCAAGATAATTCCTGCGAACAGTAAGTCTTTATTGAGTGACGGATACAGATCCGCTAGTGCTTTCCCAAGCTTCAGCATTGAAACAACATGATCGATAAGGCCTGATACATAATCATGATGATTTCTTGTCGCAGCAGGGTACGTCATGAAAGCAGTCTGATGTTTTTTCAATAAATGACGAGTAATTCTTTGAATTTGCGGATTTTGCATTTCAAAGAAATACTGCATCAACTCTTCGTATAATACTTCTTTACTTGTTGCCGATGACGGAACTAAATCAGCAATCGCCACTCCCTCATCCTCTTTTACGGGACGAATACTTTTGATGCGCAGCTGATTTTTCCCACGGTATTCATGTACTTCCCCGCCAACTTTGACGATCGATGCTGCAGCATATGTCTGCGCGTGCTCATCAGTCGTATCCCAAAGCTTCGCTTCAATATCACCGCTTTTATCTTGCAAGATAAGAGTCATAAACGGTTTACCTTGTGTAGTAACTCCTTTTGTAGATTGCTTAACGAGCAAGAAAAGATCAAGCGGTTCACCTGCATTATATTCTGCTATTTTCTTCATAAGACCATCGCTCCCCGTTCGCTTCCGATTTCGGAAACGTTTAGTATTGTTGCCTCCCGCCATTTATCCTTCATCGCTCCGTGGCATGTGAAATAAATGAACTGATGCTTGTTTTGTAAATTGTCTAGTAGTTCAATCATACGCGAAAGTCGCTCTTCGTCAAAGTGAACGAATGGATCGTCCAACATTAATGGGAAAGGAGCCGTACTCTCTATTGATGCCGCAAGCGCAAACCTAAGCGCAATATAGGCTTGCTCTTTTGTGGCCTGACTCAGTTCTACAATTGGATAACGCATTCCATTTTTCGCTAATACTTCGAAATGCCCCGTCTCCGTTACGCTAAGTGATTCATAATTCCCGCCCGTCAGTTCACAGAACAATTTTTCTGCTGCTTCAAGCACTTCAGGCAATTTCTTTTCTTTCAACTCCGACATTGTCCGACTGATTGCTTCAGTAATTGCTTTTCGTTCAGACCATTTTTTGGCGAGTTCTGCAAGCTCCGATTTTTTCATTTCGAAGAGTTGCAGTTTACGACCATAATTTTCATCTGAAAGTAGTCGTTCCGTTTTGTTAACAAGAGCGGCCTTTTCATTGATTAAGTCATTTTGCCTTTCGCTAATCGACGAAAGTGTTGCGCTATTATCATCCACTTTTTTCCGCAGCTCATCATCCATAACCATGCCAGGCAATTCAAGCGGTCCATGTGATGCTAATTGAGCATCGACATCCTCAAGTTGCCCCTTTAGACGAAACGCTTCCTGGTGGCTATTATATGCTGCGTAAAAGGCTTCTTCAGTTTCTGCTGCCGATTCAGCAAACAGAGCCTGCACTTTTTCCAGCAAGGAGTTTGCAAGGCTGGTTGTTTCTTTCAGCGCAGATTCTTTGCGTTCAAAAACAGCTGTCAATGACTTGATTGTTTCTGCTTGTTCATTCAGCTGTATGAATTCCCTTCTTAGCATCTCATAAATCATTGCTTGCGGTGCAGATTTCCTTATTACTTTTTCAGCTTCTGCTAACCGTTCAACAATTTGCTGCTGAATCGTTTGCAGCCGTATCACAGCATCATTCAACTCTCTAGTAACTTCCTGAACTTCTCGAATCATACGGAATAATTCCGGGATAATCCCGGTTGAAGGAATTTCATTGAAACCATAAAGCGCTAAAAATCCGGCCAATTCTAATTCAATTTGCCGCCGATTGCTATAGACATTCTCAAGCTCGGTTGTCAGCGTTTGGTATTTTCTTTCAAGTATCATAAATACTTCATGCAACTCTTCCTTCTTGCGCTTGTACATGCCAATTCGCTCTGAAAGTTCTTCCATTTGGCGCTCATTCCCATCATATGCGGCAATGATTTTTTCCATCTGCTGCAGTTTCGATGAAACGGGCGTTTGATGCTGTTTCTTTGGATACATCAGGATACCTAATCCTAAAACGATAACACCAGCTATAATTATGAGCCATTCAGTTTGGATGAAACCGAAAACGATGAACGCCAGAGCAAGTACGACAAGAAGTGCAGGTATCATCAGTGATTTCTGTTCTGCTTGTCGTCCACTTAATGAAACATAAGCTTTCGCTTCAGCAAGTTGCTGGCGAATTTTGGGCCACTGCTTTACCCGTTCTAATTCCTCTACGGTAGGGGCAATGCGTTCGATTCCACCAATTTGAGTTTCCGTATCAGCTAACTCATTTTCCACTTGGATGAGTTGGCGATTTACAAAGCCAATTTGCTGATCGTCTTCGGTGAGTTCTCGAATAATTTTGTGCATCTGTTCTTCCTTTTGGATTGAAACATCAGCCTCTAAAATAGTGTTTTCTGCTTCAAACCCTTTGACACCAAGTCTATCGAGCAGACGTCTCTTAGAACTGGTTAGCTGACTCATGTTATCTTCTTCAAAAGAAACTGCTGTTTGCCATCTATGCCACTCAGTTTCTTTCGACAGCAAAATTTCAAGTTCAGCAATGCGTTCGAATTCAAACTGTTCAGGCAATCGTGTCAGTATCTCCGCTAATTCTTCTTCCAACAGTTGTTTAGTAGCTTTGGCTTCTGTTAACTTCCCAATAAGCATTTCATAGCGCCGGATACCATCTGCCGGAAAAGTTATTGCATTTAATTGTGACATTCTTGCATCCAATACTTGTTTTTTTTGATGGAGGGGCAGCAACTGTCGTACGAGAGCGAGCTTCTGTGAACCTTGTATAAGTTCTTTTTCCTGTTCTCGCAACTCTATAAGCAAGTTATCGATTTCCCCTATTCTTTCAATTGAAGGTGCATATTCCCCTACTTTTTCCTGCTCGTCTTTCAGCTCTATTTCCAATTCCCGAAGTTCCATGATTTTGACGTTCATCTCCGGAATTCTCCCCGACTTTTTGAACAAATCTCCCAGTTCTTTTTCCATTCGGTTTCCAAGCTGTAACAATGAGTCAACGCCAGTGGTTCCCGAAGCAAGAAGTGTCCTGCTTAAATCCTCTTCACCCATTTTTTCAAATCCCTGTAACTGTAACAGGGAGAATGAGAAAATGGATTCGAATGAAGCGCGGTCATACTGGCGAAGTAGCGTGTTCAATTGCTCTTCTCCACCCTTAGTTCCATCCTCGAAATAGACAGTAACATCACCAGCAGATTTCCCACGAATCCGTTCGACGATGCATTTCCCATATGTCTCATCTTCAAGATGCACTTGCCCGCCATACTTGCCGCCTGATTTCGGTTCGTAGCGTAAAAGCGCATTGTTTTTTGGCGGAAATCCAAATAAAATATGCAGGATGAACTGCTGAATAGTCGTTTTCCCTGCTTCATTCAATCCATAAACTACAGTGATACCTTGTCCAAAATCCACGGTGACATTTTCATGTTTTCCAAATCCATAAATGTTTAATTTTTCGATTTTCATTTAAACACCTCATTCCATTCCTGACATTTCCGTAGCCAACAATACTGTTGCTCCGACTTTCACTTCATCAATTTCATCTTCAGTCAGAACGTCTAAGTATTTGACGCCTCGTGCATGTTGGTAAACATCTTTTAACACATCTTTCCAGTCCTCTTTTGTCCAATCATCAATCATCCCAGCTACTGATTGCATTAGTGCACTTGATGCAATAGAGAGATTCACCTGACTTGCAAATGTGATCTTCTGCACCCAGACAAAAGGTTCGCTTTCACCCGCAAAGTCACGCAGGACCTCCAACCATTCTTCCATCGGCGATTGACTGAACAAATTCGCAGCTTCACTGTCGATATCAGTCATCAATAGCTCCACAATTCCTGCTCCATTATGCTCTTTGAATGACTCTAGCGATTCCGAACATGCCGTCAGCCACTCATTCGCATGGCTCATTCCTCTACAAGACAATTCGAGTCTATCAAAAACAATTGCTGATGCTGGGATGAAATGAAGTGATGCTTTTGTTTTCGAGAGCTCAACTTCATAAAATCCTTTAGTACCACGCTCATTGCGATGACGTCCCTGCAAATTTCCCGGGTAAATGATTGGAGGCGATTCATGTAGCTGTTGCCTTACATGGATATGCCCAAGCGCCCAGTAATCATAATGCTTAGCAAGCAACTCACTTTTTGTAAATGGCGCATAAACTGCATGTGTTTCATCTCCCGCCAAACTGCCATGTAGCATTCCAATATTAAATGCTTCTTGACCTTCAGCAACAAGATAACGGTCAATCACTTTATCGCGGATATGCCTTTCCTTATAACTGAAGCCATGGATTAATACCTCCTGATCACCCACGTTCAGACGAACTGCTTCAACGTTCTCATCGAAAACATGCACATTCGGCGGTAAATCAAACCGTGTCCATCTTCCACCAAGATGATCATGGTTGCCATGTGAAATGAATACTGGAATACCTGCCACATCCAACTTCACCATTCCTTCTCGGAACTTCATCTGTGTGCGTAAACTCCTGTCTTCCCCATCGTAAATATCACCAACGATTAAGACGAAATCCGGTTTCGTTTTGACTGCGTGCTCAATTAATTTATTGAACGCTGCAAAGGTACTATCTCGTAAACTGTTCAGACGATCTGTCGGCAATCCTGTCATACCTTTGAATGGGCTGTCGAGATGCAAATCAGCTGTGTGGATAAATCGAATTGTAGACAAGTTTGCCCCTCCTTTATTCAACGAATACTTGTTCTTATTTTATCATAAATGAAAAGACTCTGCGAATTAATTCAGAGTCTTTTCAAATCTCACTTATTCTTTTCCGAGCTGAATTGCCTTTTTAATATCTTTCAAAGACCGAGATGGTCCGTACATAAGAACGCCGCCACGGTAAACGCGTGCTCCGAAGAAGCCAAGGATGAAAATTGTCACGAGCATGATTATTATTGACAATATTGGTTCCCAAGCGGGTAAGTCGAGCATTCCAACGCGCAAGAACATTACGAGCGGTGCAAAGAACGGGAAAAACGAAGCATATTTTATATATGCCATTTCAGGATTTCCGAGCCCGGTTGCTGCAATCATGAACCCTGCCACGATTAGCAACGTCATTGGCATAATGATTTGCTGGACATCTTCCGTTCGGCTAACAAGTGAGCCCAGAAGAGCCGCTAATGTAGCGAAGAGGAAGTACCCCAATAGGAAGAAGACTAGTGCATAGACAAGCGTTCCTACATTCATAGTCGAAAAGCCGAAGACGGAAAAGAAACCGTCTGCCATCTCAGATGCTGTTGTTTTCAATGCAATATACCCCGCCAGCCCCAACAATACCATTTGTAAAAGACCGAGCGATCCAATGCCAAGTACTTTTGCAAACATGTGTTTAACAGGTGATACACTTGAAATAAGAATTTCCATCACACGTGATGACTTCTCTGCCGCAACTTCTGTTGCGATCATACTCGAATAAACGATGACTGCAAAATAGATAAGAAACATGAGTACATAGACAAGACCACGCGCTTGACTCAATTCTTCTTGAGATTTTGCTGACGAAGATACCGATTCCTGCTCAAATTGAATGGGTGCGAATAGAGTCTCCACCTGTTCGCCAGACAATGATAACTCTTCCGCTTTCATTTCTGTTTGTATCGCTTGAAGTGCATCTTGTAACATCATTGGAAGCGTTAACTCCATAGCACTCATGGAGACATAGTTCGCTTGAATTGTATTCGTATTATCAAGTGCAAGCGTTACGAACGAATCGATTTCTCCTTCTTTCACTTGATCCGTAAGTACCTTTTCCGATTTGCTGGACAGTTCTACTTGAACGTCTGATTCATTTGTCTCGAACTGCATCTTTAACCGATCTGCGAGAACGCCGCTTTCATCGAATACTTGTAGCACTTCCGCCGAATCACTTTCTCCACCCGTCGCACTTTTAACTGTATCAATAATTTTCTCCATGTTTGCAAAAAGGAAAACCGCCGCAATCATGATAGATGTCGTTATGATGAACGATTTCGTTTTCGCTTTTGTCATAAATGCCTGTTTAAAAATGATCATGAATTCACGCATTTTGCTTCCCCACCTTTTCGATGAAAATATCTTGCAGCGAAGGTTCTTCAATTCCAAAATGACGAATCGGGCCCGACTTTAATGCCGCTGTCAGCAATTCATTGGCAACTTGTTCAGTTTCAACTTGGTAAAGTGCGCCTTCAATCGATTTCTGTACAGATGTAACACCTGCAATTGTTGCCAAATGCGCTAAATCATTGTCCGAATTTATGCGTACATTCTGCTTGCCAAATGACCGCTTTACATCACGAAGTGTACCGCTCACAATTTGCTTCCCTTTATCGATAATACTTAGTTGCTCACATAATTCTTCGACGTGGTCCATGCGGTGACTTGAGAATACAATCGTTGCGCCATCGTTACGGAATTGAAGTATTGCCTCTTTCAACATTTCAACGTTTACTGGGTCCAACCCTGAAAATGGCTCGTCAAGAATTAACAGTTGAGGGTTATGCATAAGAGATGCAACTACTTGGATTTTTTGCTGATTCCCTTTTGATAGTTCTTCAACTTTTTTATTGGCATAATGAGTGATTTCCATTCGTTCTAGCCATTTATTCATAGCCACCTTTGCATCGGACTTTTTCATGCCACGCAATTGTGCTAGAAAAATCAGTTGCTCTTCCACTTTCATTTTCGGATAAAGCCCTCGCTCCTCCGGCAAATAGCCAATCTCAGGACTCGTCGCATAAGAAATCGGTTTCCCATTCCATGTAATCCGTCCTTCATTAGCGTTCAATAGACCAAGAATCATCCGAAACGTAGTCGTCTTACCTGCACCATTCGCCCCAAGAAACCCGTACATCGTGCCTTTTTCAACAGACAGCGTCAAATCATCTACCGCTGTGAAGTCCCCAAATCTTTTTGTTACATTTTCAAGTAGTAATGACATTTCGTTACCCCTTTCTCTTTCCATTATTAACTATACGTATCTGGTACTCTGAAGTTTCAAGTTAATTCTTTTTATCTACAATAGCGGATGCAACTCCGTAAGAAACCATAGCAATTACATATAACGCAGTGAACAAAAAGAAAGAAAGACCGGGTCCTTCAAAAATAATGACGATTGCCCATGCAATAATAATAGCCAACACTGTAACTGCCCAGGAGAGCGACTTTGCTTGATCCTGAATCCTCTTATAGCGCTCGTCATATCGTCGTTCCTTCTTCCCTTTTTTCCATACGAAGTACCACACGGCTAATGCTACTCCAAGTCCAGCGGGCAAACCTAGCATGAAAGCGAGTAAGTGGAACTCCTCACGCATCTTTATTCCTCCTCCGGTTTAAAAATATCTTCAATACGACACTCGAATAACTTAGCGATCTTAAACGCCAAAACAAGTGATGGGTTGTATCTACCTTTTTCAAGAGAGATAATTGTCTGCCTCGAAACTTCCAGCTTCTCCGAGAGATCATCTTGCGTTAACCCCATCGCAGTGCGCATTTCCTTTATCAAGTTATTCACTTCAATGCTCCCCCTTTCAATAGTAAAGGTAGCTTTACGTAAAGGTTACTTTACTATATTCAGGATGTCAAGCAACCTTTACAAATTTCCTTTTAGAATCTTTCATAGTATAATGAATGAAATAGAGCGGAAAGGGTGAATTATATGAAAACATATAAACTAACAGCCTTCGAACCAACAGGAGCATTAATTACAGAAGAAACATTCACAGCCGAAACAGACGATGCAGCAAAAGTAAAAGGCCAAATAATGCTTGAAGAGAAAAGTCTACTCAAAAAAACACACCGCCTTGCTTCACCAGCTGGTAAGTTGTTATTGTTCCATTCTTGAATAAATTTACGCTTATATATGTTGAACAAATGAATACCTATATTAACTAAGCGGAGGCGCCTTAAAGGGGTAGTCGAAGCCAACCGAACTGCGAAGGGTTCGGTTTGTATAATTTCTGCGTCCTTTGCAGGAATTATACAATAAATGCAAAAGAGTAACTGGTAGGGCGGGAGGCATCCCCGAGCGCCGTAGCGAATTCAATGGAATACTTTATTTCAACATATATAGATGATCACTTATTCTGTAACCATAAACATAAAACAGGCCATTTCCATCATACAAATAGACGGGGTGTTGAGAAGTGAAAATCGCATTAATTGCCCATGATGAAAAGAAAAATGAAATGGTGAATTTCACAATCGCCTACGAACACATCTTTTCGCAATACACATTATTTGCTACCGGTACAACTGGAAAAAGAATCATGGATGAGACTAATTTATCTGTAACACGACTTAATTCGGGACCTTTAGGTGGTGATCAGCAAATTGGTTCAATGATTGCAACTGGCGAACTGGACTTAATCTTATTTTTCCGAGATCCACTAACTGCTCAACCACATGAACCTGACGTCAGTGCTTTATTACGCCTTTGTGATGTCTTTGGTATCCCGCTCGCAACGAATATTGCAACGGCTGAGCTGTTAATCCGCGCTGTGGAAAAAGGATATTTTTCATGGCGTGAAATGCTGGATAAGTATAAATAACTTCAAATTCAAATAAAAAATACCAAACATGTATCCGACTATGCAACGGATACATGTTTGGTATTTTTTATAAATGAAAGCGTTGGATCAAATGTATACGTCCGTTCGTTATGACCGCCATGGAGCTTGTTATGCTCGCCACGGGTGCAGTTATGATCGGCATGAGCTCTATTATGCTCGGCACGGTTTCAATTATGATCGGCATCAGCCGTTTTATGACCGCCACATGTTTTAATTGCATAATAACCTTCGTTTAACTTATCTAATACAAAAAAGGCACTGATTCAGGATGGCGTAAAAAACTCAGCTTCCTAAATCAATGCCATATCACTCAATAATCATTTACCAATAAATTCAGGCTTACGTTTCCCTACAAATGCCTGAATACCTTCCAGGTGATCTGCTGTTTTACGCATTGCCACTTGTGCTTCGCTTTCCATTTCTAAAATACTTTCAAGTTCCTTCGTTTTTTGTGCGTGTAAAATATTCTTCGATGCAATCATTGCTGCAATTGGTGACGCTAGCAGTTTATGAGCAAACGCTTCGCCTCGTTCAGCACCTTTACCTTGCGCAGTCACTTCATCGATTAGTCCTTTTTCAAGTGCTTCTTGACCATTCATCACTTTTCCTGACCAAATGAGGCTTTTCGCTTGAGGCACACCCACGCGTTCTTTTAAAAAGAAATGACCTGCCCCGTCTGGAATTAGACCAATGCCAATGAAGTTCATCGCAAGTTTACTCTCTTCTTCCGCAATAATATAATCACATCCGAGTACAAGGCTAAACCCAAGTCCTGCCGCCGCGCCATGGACGACCGCAATCGTAACTTGCGGTAATGTATAAAGTGCTTTTGCAAGGCGTGAAACGTCTACCATCACTGTACCAATATCCATTGGGCTATTCGGATCTAGCATCGCTTTAATATCCCCACCCGCAGAAAATGCACGACCGGCCCCTTGGATAATCAAAACTTGAACTGACACATCACTTTTCAATTCTTCAAAGACATCTGCAAGTTCCTTCATCATGACATTATCCATCGCGTTCATCGACGCAGGCCTATTCAAGGTAAGATGTGCTAGACGTCCCTCTTTTTTTAATTCGACAGTTGAATACATAAAAAAACACCCCTTCGCAGAAAATGAATTACCATTCACTTCTTAGATTCGGTGTTTTTTCAATAAACCCTTTATTTATTTACTGTCTCCGGAAATATCGCGTCAAGATGAGCAAGTTTCTTCACGATGGAATCTTCATACGTCAGGATATAAGCTGCTGGATCTTTCGGATTATAGAACTGCGTAATTTTCCCCGTTTCAGGGTCAATGAACTTACTTGAAGCCCCGCATCCTACTCCAATGATTGTCTGTACCTCTTCCATAATAATAATATTATAGATACTTTCTTCACCGGGCTTTGCGTAGCCGACATTTTCTAAGTTACCTAAAATATTCTTTTGGCGGTACAAGTAGTATGGTTCATAGCCATTTGCAGCGTTCCACTCTTCTCCAAGCTTCATCATCTGCTCGACTGTTTCACGATCGGCGACTTTGTATTTATCTTTATTGCGGGTCATTTCAGAAGCCCGTTTGAATGATAATGTATGAACTGTCAGCGATTCAGGTTGCATTTTTTCAGTCTCAGCAAGTGAATGCTTGAATTCTTCCATTCCCTCATTTGGCAAACCAATGATGAGATCCATATTGATATTTTTCATCCCCATATCGCGGGACAGCCAGAACTTATCGACTGTTTCTTGGACAGTATGATGACGACCGATTGCTTTCAGTGTTTCATCTGTGTAGGATTGTGGATTGACACTTATCCGGTCAATTCCCCATTTTTTCAGCACATCGATTTTCGCAGGCGTAATCGTATCAGGACGACCCGCTTCTACCGTAATTTCTCTGACTTTATCCATGTTCGGGAATGAAGCGTACATAGTTTCATACAGTGCGTCCATTTCTTCCGCCTCAATAGATGTTGGTGTTCCTCCACCAAAGTAAATCGTCGTAATGGCCATGTCTCGCTCTGTTAGCCATTTCCCCATTTCGCGGATTTCGTCATGCAATCCATCTAGGAATGTTTCAACTCGTCCACTTTTACGATTAATTGCATAGGCTGGGAACGTGCAATATGCACATTTCGTTGGGCAAAATGGAATACCGATATAAATACTTACTTCATTTTCTAATTCATGTAAATCAGGCACAGTTCGTAACTGTACATTCGCTATTTTTGCTAGAAGTTTACTTTTTTCATTCGACAGTCGATGGCTATCCATTAGTAGCTGCTGAGCCTCTTCCGAACTGTGTCCTTCACGGCGATATTTATGGTACAGTTTCATCGGACGGATCCCTGTTAAAATTCCCCAGGATTGACGCATCCCCGTAGCCTGTTCAAGCGTTTCAAGGAAGACGTGTGAATAAATTCGCTTTAACTGCCGAGTTATTACTTTATCATCGTCGGTTTCTTCTTTCTCAGAAAACTCAGCAGAATATTCAACGCCATCCCACATTAGGATTGCCTTCCCGACAAGTTGTCCATCTAGCGTCCGATCCAACGTCAATTTTGCTTGGATCGCTCCCTCTTCATCCTCATCAACGATTTTTGATTGTTCAAAGAAAAGGTTTGCAAGATGCGTAAACATCCTAATCCAGCCCTGTTCAAAGTTTTCTTTCATGACGATTTTTTGCATTGTGAATACCCAACTTTCTATTAATAAATCCGAAATTTTTTCTTAAGAAGAACATAAAATCATTATAGCAAATTTACGCAGTTAAAGAAGAAAAACCGGCCTAGGCCGGTTTTTAGATGGATTCGTATAATTGTTGTACTGGTTTCATGAGTACACGGTTTACTTCTTCGATCAAACCGCTCAATTTCATTTCTGATTCAAGCATTTTCATAATTTTAGGGTTTTGCTGAGCAAGTTGTGCAGTTTTTTGAGCATATTCAAGTTCTTCAGCGACTGGTTCTTCACCTTGCATCTGTTTTTCCTGAAGGCTCAATTGGATTTTACGGAAGCTCTTGAATAACGCTAATGCATCCTCATCTGCTTTTACTTCTTCTACTGCTTGTTGTACTTCTAAAAATTCTTCCGTTTTCCGGAATGTTGCTTCCAATTTGTTTAAATCGTCATAGATATTCACTGTCATTTAAAGTCCTCCTAGGATAAATTTGTTGCAAAGACGATAAGGCCCTGAACAATTCCAATCAAACCGCCCAGAAATGCTCCAAGTATGGTGATCATCTTGAATTCGCGCCTTGAAATGCCAAGCACTAGATCTTCCAGTATTGCTACTGGAAACGCATCGACCTGCTCTCTAACCATATCATCTAATTTAAGTTTGTGAAGCGATATCTCCATTTGTTTTTCTGCCTGCTTGAATGCAAAGCTAGTCAGTGTCGGTGTCAGATTAACAGCTGTCCATTCCGCCCCTGCAGGCCAATAATCCTGTATTGTCTTATTCAAACGAGCTTCTAGTACAAGTTCTTTTTTTGCATAAGATCGGACCGAATCGAATAATCCATCCCAATCAAATCCTCCAAGAAGTTCGTCAACGGGACGTTTTTGAAGCTTTTCCCATTCATTAAGTATAATTGTATTCACAAGATCATATGTCCCTGATGCAGCGACAAATTTCAGTGCTTCACGCTGGATTTTTCCAACAAGCGATTCAGACTCTCCAAAAAACATATTTACCATACTTCCAAGTGTCCCTTTTGATGCTAGGAAATCATCAATCATTTTGCGGAACATTTCTTTTCCTTCATCTGATTCAAAGTAGGCTTCCGACCTGCCTAAAATGTAGGTTGTTATGGCTGGAATGCGCCCTGCAGCTTCTACCCGCCACTTTTGCGGTAGCACCTCTTCTACCGATCCCGTCGTCAGTTTTGCACGGACGGCGTTAAGCTGGGTATCGAGTACTTCCAACACTTTCCGCTCTGCTTTCTCTGCAACATTCGTCGCGCCGGCAGTATCTAGCCAGTCATTCAATGTTTTTTCAGAGTGAAGGATATGCTGCTCAAGTTTTTGTTGGAGAAAATTCTCTGCTTTCTTTTCCATGTCAGGTGTCAAAAACTTCTTCCGGAACGTTTCCGGTGTTAATAAATAATTCGTTACCGTCTTACCGAGTTGCATTGCCAGTTCATCGCGCCGTTTTGGTATCAAACCCGGCGTGAATGGCACGCGCCATTTCCCGATATATTTCGCTTCATGAGGCCTGAACAGCATTTTAATCGCTAGATGATTTGTAAGTCCACCGATTAGTGCACCAATTAAAGCCATGAATAACAATGTCCATAAGAAACCCATACGCTTCACCTTTTTCCGTATCGTTAAGTCTTAATTATAACAGAACTAAACCGAACGGAAAAATCCAAAGGCTTATCTAAGCGCGTTGTACATTGTAGACATGCGAATAGCATGTTCCATTTCATCATTCATGGCGATGAAAAACGGATTGTAGGCCTGCTGAAATGGAACGGTCAGCAGCATTTCCTTATACGTTTCAACTCCCTCAAGCTCATTCACCAATGCCCGCTGAACACACTCTTTTAAGTTATAACAAGGCAACGGTCTCTTTGGATTTGGTACAAACGTCCCCGTCATCATATAATAGAGCTGTTGAAACATTTCATAATGGCTTTTTTCATCTTCATACATATGTTGAAGGAAATCTTGCCAAAGTGGATCATTCGTCATACCGTGCATTGATTTATAAAAATAATAATCTCTGTACTCATCTTCGATGGCCTGCTTTAATTTATCAACAAACAAGTCAGCACCCTTTCGCTTTCTTTTATTGATATTATGCGGTCGGGTAGCGTCTTATGAGAGGAGTTAATGACATGCTGCAACATTTTAGCTTTAAACCGATGTTTGACAATACACAATTACCGGGCTGGACATTCTCATTTTTCTTCCGTAATACAAGGTACACCGGTGACTATTTACCTGAAGGTGTTATTGTTTGGACAGGAGAAACGCCACCCGAAGAAGACAATTTAAAAAAAATGATTCATGAATTGATGATTTTTCATGTCTATGATTGATTCGTGAAAACTTCGGGAATACTGTCCTTTATGACGTATTAAGGAGGCGCAGTATGAATAAAGAAAAATCCCCTGAAGAGTTGCGTAAAGAAAAGGAACAGTTAAAAGTACAAGATCAGAAAACTGAAAATATCTTTGAAGATAAAAGCCGAGTTCCTAACGAGCAAAATGCTTGGAAAGAAACGCAATTCAAAAGAGGCGAATAACAAAACTCCCTGCATCTCATATGCAGGGAGTTTTGTTATTCTACTTTCCTCGTTTCCTCTATGCCAACCATGTGTCTTGTATCCTCTTCCAAATATTTGTTGCTGTTCGTGTCATTTGTTCCCCGCGTCATATCGTCATATGGCGTAAACATATTTCCCGATTTCTTCTTATTAAAAAGAGTCTTGTAGATTGAAATACCGATTAATAGCATACCTCCCAGTCCTAACGCAATGGAAACAACAGCTACAATCGTAATGCCCATAAGAACACTCCCTTTTTGCCCATTATACCACCAACAAATCAGATTCATCTGACAGCTCTTTCCCCCGACAACTTTCTTCTGCCAAAAATGAAATAATAGTAAGTCGAAGAAACAACATAAAGACCAGCTGTGATAGTGAATGCATAGGCATATCCCCAATACGAACCACTCGCTATAACGAGTCCTGCCGCAACAGGACCCATGGTTGCCCATCCAATATTAAACACAGTTTGGTTCACAGAGTTAGCAAGCCCTTTGTATTTATCTGCCACAATTTCCATTGCGATAGCACTTTGAATCGGGTTCCCTGCATTCATAAGTGCTTGTCGCATTAGGAATCCGAGCGAAGCAAGAAAAAGTGATGTCGTATAAGCCGTTAACAGCAAAAACGGAATCGACAGCACCTGGAATAGGATTAGTGCTTTCACTTTCCCTACCCTTGTTACGAGGGCTGGACCAATCAGCATAGCTACTGCCGTCATTGCAGATCCGAGTGATAGAATAAGACCAATATAAGCATTCGAAGCATCAAATCGGTTTGAGAAATATAAATTCAAGTACGGTACGACAAGACCAGAGCCGAATCCAATCAGTAAACTTGCAAATGAAAAGTGGAAAATAAGAACGATATTCCGTCTGAAGCTGCTGTCGACTTTCTCCACCTCTTGCTCTGCCGGTTCAAAAGTCGGTATCTTCACATGCACCCGTTCAGGTGGCTTATTTTGAAGTTTAAATAAGGGGAGTAAACCAATCATGAAAATAGTTGCACCGGTCAGCAGCGCCCAACGAATCGCTTCAGCTGCATCGAAAGCCAAAAATACTTCTAGTACATCTGCAATAACGCCACCTAGTAAACTGCCAATAACATTCGCAACCGTCATTAGAGCAAAGTGAATACTGAACATGTGGACCCGCTCTGCAGACTTAGAATTTTCGGCAAGGAACGGAACGCCCGAAACTTGCACGAATGCCATGAATAATCCAGTCAGGAACGCTGCATAAATAATTGGCGTTTCAGCAACGACGACACTTCGGTAAAACAATGTCATTCCTCCGAAAATTGCACCACCGACTATCATCCATTTGCGACCGAACTTATCACTTAAAAATCCAGCTGGAACGAGCATAATTGCCGATGCCAGCGCTGTCATCGAGATGACCTTTCCGTTGATGGTTTCAGGCATACCAAGCTCTTTTATATAGAGATTGTACATGACCATAAATACACCCATCCCTATCTGGATGAGCACATTCGCAAGCATGAATAGCCTGACGTTTTTATTGAATGAAGAAATTTTCATCTTCCAATCCGCAAACCATTTCCCCATGCTATTCCTACTTTCCATACGAGATACTTCGTCACTCTAAATATACGTCTTTCAGAATAGTTTTTCAACTACATAAATGTACAAATAAAATTCCATTCAACCCGCTCAGGCGCTTTGGGGATGCCTCCCGTCATAAGCCAGTCAGAAAACCACTGCCAGTCTTATGGCTACGGCTGCCACTAAGAAGGCGCCTTCGCTAGTTCAGCTTAAGTATTTTAGCTAAATCAAAAAATGAGTAGGACAAAGGAAGATGAATTTGAGTTTAATAAAGATACGGGGATGTTTGTTTGTAAGGTTGGCCATATGGCGATTCGAAAAGCACATATTGGAAAGAAAAATGTAGTGAGAATTCAAAGTCAAACCTATTATTTTTCATGTAAATAAATGTAAAACTTATCCACTTCGTGAACATTGTTATAAAGAAGGTACGAAAAGTAAAACCTATTCCGTAATGATTAAATCGACGAAACATAAGGAGTAAGAAGCGTTTCAAAATAGCGAGGAATTCAGAAAGAAGGCGAAGTCCCGCTATAAAATTGAAGCGAAGAATAGTGAGTTGAAACATAGACACAGGTATGCTGTAGCCACATCCACGGGTCTACTTGGTATGTAGATACATGGGATCCCAAACGGATTATGACGTTAATGAGGAAATCGGAGTAAGGAATACGAAAGAAAAAGACGATATTTCGTTCAAAGTTGAACGTAATAGCGTCTTTTTCAATTTAGGCTCACTTATCGGATTTAAAAAAGCAAGTTTTTCAGTGGCCTCATTTACACAGAAGTCCCTTTTTTCTTATTATTGTTATTCAGCCTTCGTAATCGAAGTTCCCGCCTGCAATTTATACATTTGCGCGTACTGCCCGTCAAGTATGAGCAATTCATCGTGTGAGCCTTGTTCAACAATCTCGCCACGATCTAACACTAAAATACGATCAGCGTTTTTTATAGTAGAAAGCCTATGGGCAATGATAAATGTCGTACGTCCTTTTTTCAGTACGTCCATAGCATGCTGAATGATTTCTTCCGTTTCAGTGTCGATGTTGGAAGTTGCTTCATCTAAAATAAGAATTGCTGGATCGAACGCAAGTGCACGTGCGAATGAAATAAGTTGACGCTGTCCAGAAGAAAGCGTGCTCCCTTTCTCCACAACCGGCTCGTCAATCCCACCAGGTAAATGTTTCAATACTAGTTCCCCGCCAACAGCATCGAGTGAATGTTGCACCTTTTCGCGTGTAATACGCGGGTCACCTAAGCTGATGTTAGACTCGACTGTTCCACTAAACAAGTAAGGATCTTGCAAGACAATGCCCATATGATCACGTACCGTCTGGCGCGGCATGTCGCTGATATTTAGCCCATCAATCGTAATCTTCCCTTTCGAAGCGTCATAGAAGCGGAACAATAAGTTCATGATTGAACTTTTCCCCGATCCGGTATGTCCAACAAGTGCGACCGTTTCCCCTTGTTTTGCTCCGAATGTAAGATCTTTCAAGACATATTCTTCATCCTTATAGGCGAACCAAACATTCTCAAAACGCACATTTCCTTGGTAGCGGGCGATTTTGTCGTCGCTTACTGGCTCCCCTTCGCGGTCCAACAGTTTGAATACGCGTTCAGCTGCAACAAGCGAATGCTCAAGTCGTGCGAACTGGTTAACAATACCTGTCACGGGGTTGAACAACCGTGTAATGTAGTCAACGAATGCATAGAGCATCCCGACTGAAATGACACTTTCAGTGGTAATCGATGCACCACCGAAATACCAAATAAAGAACACAAAGGTCAATGACCGGATTATGTCGACAAGGTTATGTGACGTTGCAGCCTCTACCTTCAACAGTTTGTTCTGATAGCGGAAGTGTTCATCATTCAGCTCGCGGAATTCCTCCTCCATCTGTGTCTCACGACGGAATGCCTGAATAATTGTCATCCCATTGATCGATTCGTTGATCATCGCGTTCATATCACTCACTTTTCCACGTATGATATGATTCACTTTTGAAGCAAACTTCCTATACGTCTTCATCCAAATATAAAGTATTGGCAGGACGAATAGCGTGATTGCACCCATTTTAGGTTCTAAGATGAACATCGCAATGAAAATCCCAGTAATGTACATCCCACTAATCGCAAACTGTGAAACGACCGTTACATATAAGTTACGTATCGCTTCCGTATCATTCGTAATCCTTGCAACTACTTTTCCGGCAGGTAAATTATCAAAATATCGAATTGGCAATGTCTGAATATGTTCGTACAGATCATTACGCATCTTCTGAATGATTCGATTTGCCGCCTTTTGCATCAATAAATACTGGAAATACCTTAGTATTGCAGTGACGACTGCGAGCCCGAAGAAGATGGCAAGTAGTTTAGCAATCGGATTGAAATCAATTCCCCCACCTGGAGCTCCTGCAATATGATCATCTATGATTTTCTTGGCAATCATTGGTCCCATCAGATCAGCAGCTACTGCGAACGCGAGAAGAACAATACCTGTCAGTAACAATTTTTTATAGTCAAGTGCGTAATGAAGTAATCGTTTACCGGTACTCATATTATTCAACCTCCCCAATCTGTTGGCGGTCGAATTGCTCTTTGTACCAGCCGTTCATTCCAAGTAAGCCCTCATGTGTGCCTTCTTCAATAACACACCCATCGTCAAGTACGATAATCCAATCCGCATGCTGAACAGCAGATAGTCGGTGTGTTGTAATGATTGTGGTTTTTCCAGAACGCTCCGCTTGAATGTTTTCTATAATTTTCGCTTCCGTTTTCGCATCAACCGCAGAAAGCGAGTCATCTAAAATAAGAATCTCTGGATTTTTCACAAGTGCTCTCGCAATGGAAATCCGTTGTTTTTGTCCACCAGATAATGCGACGCCCTTCTCTCCGACGAGCGTTTCAAGTCCTTGCGGAAGCATTTCAAGATCTTTTTCAAAATAGGAGAGGCGAATCGTTTCCGCAATGTCCGCTTCCGACGCATCCGGCCTTCCAAATAAGATATTCTCTTTGACCGAACGTGAAAACAGGACATGATCTTGCGGTACATAACCAATCCAGTCCCTTACCTGATCTTTTGTCATAGACTGCATTGGTACTCCTGAGAAAACAATTTCTCCTTCACCGGATGGATATTCACGCAGCAGCTGTTTAACAAACGTAGTCTTTCCACTTCCGGTTTTCCCAACTATCCCTAGCGTATCACCACGATTTAAATGGAGTTTTATAGCATCCAAGTTGACCGAGTGCGACGTCGGATAAGTGAAAGTAACGTCCCGGAAACCTACGCTATCAGGTTGGTCAACGTTTACAGGTTGATCAGGATCCTTCACATCTTCTTCGTAATCAAGGGTTTCTGTCACCCGGTCGAGTGATGCATTTCCCCGTTGTAAGACGTTAATTAGCTCACCGATTGCAAACATCGGCCAAACAATCATCCCAAGATAGACGTTAAAGGTAACTAGTTTCCCGAGCGTCATATCTCCAATAGAGACAAGGTAAGCGCCGTAACCAAGACCAATCATATATGTCAAGCCCGTTAGTACTTTTGAAATCGGCATGAACAACGCGTCGATCTTCTCAACGTGCATATTCTTCTGATAGACATCTTCCGTCATTTCAGCAAACCCTTTTTCAGTTGCACGCTCCTGAACGTATGCACGCACAACCCTTACACCCGCTACCGCTTCTAAGACATTATCATTCAAATCTCCAAATACCTGTTGAGCCGTCATGTATCTTTCGTGAATTTTCTTTCCTAGAACCTGCATGATATACGCCAAAATTGGAAGCGGTAAAATCGCCACAAGTGTCAACTCCCATGACACGAGAAAGCCCATCGTCAAAACGAGTGTCAGTAAATAGAGCGTGGAATCGACAAGCGTCATAATGCCGAAACCTGCCGTCTCAGAAATTGCCCGTAAGTCATTTGTCGATCTAGCCATTAAGTCGCCCGTCTTATTTTTCTCATAAAACGTTGGGGTCATTTTCAGGAAATGTTGCATAAGATTACCTCGTAATTGTCGCTCGATGACATAAGCCCCACCAAACAACTGGTATTGCCAAACGAAGTTACTTGCATAATTGAAAATCATGATCAAAAACATGGAACCGATGAAAATAGTGAGCAATCTGGCTGTCAACGTCTGTGTATAAATTGAGTCAATCGCCTGCCCAATCAGCCAGGGGGGTATAACAACAAGAATATTCGTCACCATTAGCAGAATAAGCGCAACTGTGTACCTCTTCCGATTCTCTTTAAAAAACCATTTTAATTTAACTAAAACTGAAAACATAATCTAATCAACCTTCTTCCTTATTCTCTTACAACTATCCGCTTTCTAGAGATTCCTTTTTCAATAATTTTCTTTGCTGATTGATGATTAACATCGTCAACACTCCTTTTCCTATTATTTGTTCCTACTTTATCCTGCAATAAGAATCCCTAACATACTCAACTTCTTTAAGTGGAGTATGAACGACTTCTTATTGCCCGAATGGTTCGGCTATATTAAGTAGGAGAAAATCGCCCCCACTTAATAAGTCCAACTTTATGCAACACGCAATGCGTGGAAACACCGAATTTCGTTTACATTGAAAAATAAAAAAGAGCACACGCCTCTTAACATAAGCGTGTGCTCATAAAAAGGAACGGCATATCGCGCCGCTCCGGGTATATTTAGTTTTAGAAAACTAAAATGCGGATAGGCACGGTTTCATTTTATTATTTTTTGTGAACATGAATACTTTTTTCATTTTCCGTACCTCCCTTTCTATTTCGAGTATCTAACTATATCTAGGTTATCATTACCATTTCTAAGATGTCAATACTTTTTGAAAATATAATCACTTTGGAAATATCAATAAATATATGAATGAATGGATGAAGTTATTCTTCATACAGCAGTAAAAGAACTTAGTCTAAAAGCCAAGCGTCTTGCGGCAGTAAGGCAGCATAAATCGAATATAATACCAACAACAGCATACAAATTGAAGAACAGCTGCTTGTATGGTTGTAATCGCAACGAGAACGATAAAAATTCAATAATTATCCAGTGTCACCTCTTCAGATTCAACTCTAAAACATTCAATATATACCGAAGAGCGCCGAAAAATGTCACCTCCATTTCAATTTTGCCCGAACAATTTCTATGCTCTTTCTAATAGCTTTTTTGATACTTCCCCCTCTATCTTCTTTCCTACAAACATACAATAGACAAGAGTATCTATTTGTTTTTTTCTTGTAAATAAATTATCATAGAGTTAACTAAGGATTTTACCACTATAGGAGGTGTACACTTTGTTCTCCCCCTCATTTGGGTTTGGAACAAAGTAATTATTTGGATATTGCCATACGATTGGCAGCATTTGCTGTCTTGATCGCTCTCACCGCATTTTTTGTTGCGAGTGAATTTGCAATTGTGAAAATTAGAGCAACACGGATTGACCAACTGGTAGCGGAGGGTAACCCACGTGCCGTAACTGCGAGAAAGGTAATTAGTAATTTGGACGAATATTTGTCCGCGTGCCAATTGGGTATTACAATTACTGCTCTCGGACTCGGGATGCTCGGGGAACCAACTGTGAAATTAATGTTAAAACCGGTTTTCTCTTATTACGAATTGACAGCTAGTACTTCCAGTATCCTTTCATTCATTATCGCATTCACTTCAGTAACATTTTTGCATGTTGTTATAGGTGAATTGGCTCCTAAAACGATCGCGATTCAAAAAGCGGAAGCCATTACGTTATTATTTTCAAAACCGCTTATTTTATTTTATCGCCTCATGTACCCTATCATTAAAGGTATGAACGGTTCTGCACGTCTCTTCGTTGGACTGCTTGGCTTTAAATCAATTTCAGAATCAGAAGTCGCTCATACAGAAGAAGAACTTCGGATGATTTTATCGGATAGTTTAAAAAGCGGCGAAATCAACCAAGCCGAATATAAATATGTGAATAAGATCTTTGAATTTGATGACCGAATTGCCAATGAAATCATGGCCCCTCGGACAGAAATGATAACAATTGAAAAAGACATGACATTACGCGAAGTATTCGACGTGATGGGTGTCGAACAATATACTCGCTACCCTGTTACGGATGGCGATAAAGACCATATTATTGGTCTGGTCAACATGAAAAACCTATTGACCGCCTTCATTAAGGAACCTGAAACAGCAGGCAATCAGACGGTTTTCAATTATATGAAACCGATTATACATGTCATCGATACGATACCAATCGCCGACCTTCTACTCAAAATCCAACGAGAACGCATTCATATGGCGATTCTAATGGATGAATACGGAGGAACTTCCGGCCTTGTAACTATCGAAGATATTTTAGAAGAAATCGTCGGTGATATTCAAGATGAATTCGATATGAATGAAATACCAGAAATCCAAAACCTCGGGGAAAACCATTATATTTTTGACGCCAAGATGCGCATCGAAAATGTTAATGATATCCTTGGTACATCAATTGACGAAGAGGATATCGATACAATCGGTGGCTGGTACATGACCCAGCGCTTCGAAGCAATCCAAGGCGAAAAGATTATTGAACACGGGTTTGAATTCATGGTGAAAGACGTGGACGGCCATCATATTCTCTACCTGGAAGTCTTTAAATATGAAGAGGATAAAGCTGACGATACTTCAGAATTGTCAATGGAGTCCTAACAAAGAGCGTCTTCCTTATGGAGGACGCTTTTTTCGATTGATACGTTTCGAACTTCTCGTATAGTGTTGTTTACTTCCGATAAAGCGTAGTCTTCTTCACTCATTGCATCTACCAACTTCCAGAATGGTCCGAAAAGTCTGTATTGACTTTCTTCTCTTGTCTTGTTATTATTAATTCAACTTACAGAAAGCAGGTGATGTTTTATGGCTACTCTTATCGAACCTATTGCTAATTTGATCGGACCCATACTTTCACCTGCAGTGCTTCTATTATAAGCATGCTTATTCTGTTATGCGTGTGAAAGTCGTGGTGTCCGACCAAAGGACTCACGGCTTTTTTTATTGTCTAGCTCCAGGTGTCAGACGATCGGGTCATAAGCAATCTAGCTAGTAGGATTGAACTTATGTCTGCCGTGTCTAAGCGGACGCCTTGCGCTTTTCTAGAATGCACATAACAGGAGGAATATAAATTGATTAATTTAAATGAGTACGGTTGGAATACATCCCACGAAGCAAATTGGGAAAGCTTAATAGATGGATTAAAAATGAAAGAATGCCTACCAGGACGTGTCACACTCGAACACAAAAGGATGTATCGAGTAGTCACTAGTGAAGGCGAGTGGCTATCTGTTTGTTCTGGTGCAATGCAGTACGAAGCTGATGAACGGCGAGACTTCCCCGCTGTCGGAGATTGGGTCGTAGTAGAAAAAATGCCAGGTGAAGAACGTGGAATCATCCATGCCATTTTACCGCGTACATCTTTGTTCTCCAGGAAAGTTGCGGGTACAACGATTGCCGAACAAATTATCGCAGTAAATATCGATATCGTTTTCTTAGTCATGTCGTTGAATAAAGACTTTAACTCAAGACGGCTCGAGCGTTATCTGATTGCTGCCTACGATTCAGGTGCAAGTCCCGTCGTCGTATTGACAAAGAAGGACCTATGCGATGACTCTTCCCACTACATTGAAGAAGCAAAAAATATAGCAATGGGCGCAGATGTGTTTGCAGTGAGCAATATCACAGGCGATGGTATTGACGAACTGATTTCGTTGTTGAAAGGTGGAAAAACAGCGGCGTTATTGGGTTCTTCAGGTGTAGGAAAATCATCTCTTACAAACGCGATTTGCGGCGGTGAAACAATGGTTATTCAAAACATTCGTAGTGATGACGATAGAGGTCGACATACAACGACCCACAGAGAACTTGTAAAAATCCCAGGCGGCGGTGTACTGATTGATACGCCAGGGATGAGAGAATTCCAGCTATGGGACAACAGTGAGAGCCTAGATTCTGGTTTTAAAGACGTGGAAGCATTTGCAAATTCTTGTAGGTTCAATGATTGTCAGCACAACAACGAACCAGGATGTGCCGTACAGGAAGCACTTGCTACCGGTAATTTGTCTGAAGATCGTTATGCAAGCTATCTGAAACTCAAAAAAGAGTTGGCATTCCTTGAACGAAAAATGGACGCCGCCGCTCAAGTCGCAGAACGGAATAAGTGGAAAAAGATAACGAAAAGTATGCGGAATCATCCTTCTAAGAAGAAATAATAAAAGAGGGCAGCTGATCAGTCAGTAATTTGACTGATCAGCTGCCCTCTTTCAATTATTGAGTGGTCAGTACTTTCTCCAAATCTTTTCTTCCATAACGCATCCCCCTACCACTAAAGCCTTGCGTAAAACTAAATTCTCTGCATCTTTTACATAAGCCGTTAATTGATTACGAATTGAAGACCTGTACGGGACCTACTTGTCGTTAATGTAGGATTAAGTTTTTGATTTTAAAGATAGAATTCATCTTAAGAATTTCCAAATAGAAGGGATTTCGAAATTTAGGTAGAACAACTAATAATATTCCTTAGAATGATTGGAGGTCATATTTTGTTACTTTACTTTTGAAAGTGGGATTTGGTGATGCTTCCCTGAAACCTTTAATAGATGTTATCGAAAAGCATTTAAGCTTGTCGAAAAAATACTACAGTAAACTTTAAGTGTTTTTTACCTTGAAGTTCTATGGATTTATGTAAATTTCATTACAGAAAAACATATCGTTAATATTAGGAGAGTGGAACGATTGGAAAAAACTGAAATGTTAAAGATAAATAAAAATTGTTGGGATTTAGTTGCTCCTAAATTTTTCGGAGTAGATTCGCTTCCTAAATATGGACCCTTTACAGTTACAGAAGATGAAATTAATCTTTTCGATACTATAAAACATAGGAAAGTGCTTGAAATAGGTTGTGGGAGTGGGCATTCCCTTAAATATATGGAAGAAAACGGAGCTCAGGAACTTTGGGGTATTGATTTGTCTTCTTCACAAATTGAAATAGCTAAAGCCACATTAAAAGAACTTAAACCAAGGTTATTTTGTGCTGCGATGGAAGATGAAATTGGTATTCCAAAAGATCACTTTGATATTGTCTATTCTATTTATGCACTTGGCTGGACAATCGACCTTTCAAAAACATTAGAACTAATTTATTCATATTTAAAAAAAGACGGGAGCTTTATTTTCAGTTGGGAACATCCTATTTATCCTTATGTTAAATGTGAAAGTAATTCATTGATTTTAAAAGGATCATATCAAAAAGAAGGTTATGAAGTTTGGGATTCTTTCAAAGGTGAAAATCTTCCTATAGTAATGCCAAGAAGGAAATTAAGTACATATATAAATAAATTAGTTGAAGCTGGATTTAAAATAGAAAAAGTAATTGAGGGTGAAGTATCCAGTGAATATGATGGTCAAAACGAGGATTTTTCTTCCAACTATTATTCACTTTATAAAACAAGAATAGTACCTAATACATTTATCATTAAGGCTAGAAAATAGTATTATTTTGTAGCATGACAAACTGGCCGGTTAGTAATAGTGGGCTAAAATCCAATAGATCCATTAAGTAACTCGATTTCATAATGCGTATGTATATCTCAATCCATTTTTTCTTGTTCATATAGAATACTTCGTTCATTACATTATCTTGATCACACGTCTGTTGATTAACCATTCGCATAAAAAACTGGTGAGAAGGATTTGATAACATCCATTTTCACTGGACCATCTTTGGAACGCTTTCGGCTAACTATTCATGACAGATTTACTGAGGGGTCCTAGTGTGGCTAGAAGTGACTCCGTCACTTCTAGCCACACTTTTTTCAGTATTACTGTTACGAATCTTTCCCTGTTGCGCTCCTACAATGTTCAAGTGAAAAATGCGGTTGGTTTTGTAGAAAAGAATAGATGATTTTCTATAGAAAGTGTAAGTGCCCGAAGATGCAATTTCGGGCACTCTAGTACTTTGTACAATGTGTTCCTTGCTTACTTTTAGTGGAGATTATGCATCTAAACTTGTGTTGCCTATTAGAAAGTAACACTTCTCTAAAATAAAGAAAGAAAACACCATAGAGAAAGCATCAGCCGCCAAAATTGCATCTTTGGCGGCTTTTCTCCTGGTTAGAAGTCAGCTATTCTTTCGTCCCACAGAGCATTAGCACTCTGTGTACTAATGTATTTGGAGCACGACGGATGAAGGACAAATATACGATTACCGAAAAAAACGTGTAAGGATGCGACAAAGTCGCATCCTTACACGTCAAGACATATCGATAATCGTACTAGAAGTCATTTAATCCAAGAGTGATCCAAAAGCACGACTATACAAAGTGTGTCTTCCAGAAGCACTTGAATCACTCATTTCAGGGGTTTAATCCTTACCGTGGCTCTTCCCCATCAGTCCTTCTTATAATCAATACTGTAAACATCATGCCTTCTGTCTTTCAGTTGTTTAACCGTTCCGTCTTGACGCTGGCGTCGCAATATCTCTAGGTCAACATCCCCGATGAGCACCATTTCCAAATTGGCATTTGTCTCGCCTACAATACCATCCCTGGCAAATTCGAAATCGGATGGCGCAAAAATAGCAGATTGTGCATATTGAATATCCATATTTGCAGTTTGCGGCAAGTTTCCGACTGTACCAGAAATTACTGTGTAAATTTGATTTTCAACGGCACGGGCTTGCGCACAATAACGGACACGGAGATACCCTTGGCGATCTTCCGTACAAAATGGTGTAAAGATAATGTTAGCACCCATATCCGTCGCAATACGTGCTAATTCTGGGAATTCGATATCATAACAAATTTGGATTGCGATTTTCCCACAGTCTGTATCGAATACGCGCACCGCATCTCCAGCACTGATTCCCCACCATTTTCGTTCGTTCGGCGTAATGTGTATTTTATATTGTTTTTCAATTGAACCGTCACGACGGAACAAATATGAGATGTTGTAGATTTCTTCATTTTCTTCCTCGACAAAATGGGATCCACCAATGATATTCACGTTATAACGTACCGCGAGATTCATGAACAGTTCAATATACTGTGGCGTATATTCTGTCATTTTACGCACCGCTTGACTCGGTGATGGTTCATTCAAAAAGGACATAAGCTGGGTCGTAAAGATTTCCGGGAATACGACGAAATCTGAGTTAGCATCAGACGCCACATCGACGAAGTATTCGCACTGATGAGCCATCTCTTCAAAGGAAGAAATCTTACGCATTAAATATTGTACGACACAAATCCGTACTGGGTAGCTTGTCTTGAAATGACGCTTCGTGAGCGGTTTATAATCAACATTATTCCATTCCATCAAAGTAGCATATTTCTTAGACGCTTTATCATCCGGCAAATAGTTCGGATTAACTCGCATCAACGTAAAGTCATTCATTAACTGGAACGTCAGTACAGGATCATAGATTTTATGGCGTGACACAGAATCTACATATTCACGCGGCGACATTTCGTCGGCAAACTTATGGTAGTTCGGGATCCGCCCACCAAGGATAATCGACTTCAAATTGAGCTCTCTTGCAAGTTCTTTACGTGCTTCATACAAACGCTGCCCGACTTTCATACGGCGGTAGCCAGGATGCACCATGACTTCGATGCCGTACATATTATAGCCGTCGGGATTATGGTTTGTAATATACCCTTCGTCTGTTACATCATCCCATGTATGACGATCGTCGTACTCGTCGAAGTTGATGATCAGACTTGAACACGAACCGATGATCTCCCCGTCTAATTCTGCAACCAGCTGTCCTTCCGGAAAAATCTCCAAATGACTTCTCAAATGACCTACTTCCCATGGTTCCATTCCTGGAAAACACAATTCTTGCATACTTAAAAGTCTTTTTATATCATCAAAGTTCATCTGACGAATGACCATACTTATTTCAAACGTAGACAAATCAAATTCTTCACTCATCCGAAACACCTCTTCCCAACCTGTTACTCTCCATTATACCGCAGTGGCCTTACAGTTAATAATGTTTTACTTGTTTAATACGACACCCTATAATCAAATGTGTATGAAGTTAATCGAGCAGGAGATGATCGTATGCAAAAACGACTGGAAAACAGTCTGATTCTTATTTGGACAGTTGCATTTGTCGCAACGCTCGGTTCGTTATACTTTTCGGAAGTACGCGGATATGAGCCCTGTACGCTCTGTTGGTACCAACGGATACTTATGTATCCCATCGTACTCATTTCAGGCGTCGCCCTGTTCCAAAAAAATGTACGAATTGCCTCGACTTTAGCTGTCTTCTCGATTGTTGGTGGAAGTATTTCACTCTATCATTATGGACTCCAAAAAATCACTTTTTTGAGTGAAAGTGCACCGGTTTGTGGGAATGTATCTTGCACTGGACAGTACATCAACTACCTTGGGTTTATCACAATTCCCTTCTTGGCACTTACGGCATTTTTAATCATCTTAATAACAAGCCTTTTCATGATGAAATGGCAGAAGGAGTCGAAGTAACTTGAAAAAACTATTGATCATTGGCGGTATCATTATCGCTATCTTCATCCTCATCATTGTCTTAACGAACCAATCGAACAATTCAAAGTTGAAGGATAATCCTTATGGAACGGACAACCTTTCTCAATCGACGATTGCTTTGATTGGCAATGAAAACTACAGCAACATCGTCCAACCAGATGACCTGTTCAAAAAAATAGAAGCTGGTGACTCAGTAACGGCTTACTATTTCCACCCTGAATGTCAGTACTGCATGCAGATGACGCCTGTCATGATGCCTATTGCTACAGAAATGGACGTCAATGTACTGCAATATAACATGATGGAATATGGGGATAAAGCCGGCATGAATACAGACTATAAAATTGAATCTTGGCCAGCACTTGTCCACTACAAAGATGGTAAAGAAGTAGGGCGGATGGTCGGCGCACAGCCCGAAGAAAATATCCGTGCATTTTTCAATGAATTTGAAGGTAAATAACAAAAGCGCAATCGCCTTAGATAATGGAACGCGACTGGAAGGAATGATTTGAATGACGTTATTTCATTATAAAACATCAGAAGATAATATGACCGTTGAGTATTTACTCAAGGACAAATGGCAAGGTGGTAAAAAGACCGTTCACCTTATGCGTATGGCCAAGAGTGTACTAGGTCAGGATGGCGAACCAGTGGATGATTGGCGCCTACCGCTTCCTGAAGGGACGGAATTAGTGTTCACTTTCCCTGAAGCAGCTTCAACATATATCTCAGATGAACAAGTTGAATTGACGGTACTTTTTGAAGACGAACATATCCTTGCAGTCGTAAAACCTGCTGGCATGTCAACACATCCCGATGGTCCAAGGGACACAGGTACATTGATGAATGCTGTCATGGCACATATTAAAAAAAATGGCGGTGTCTACGCCGAGCATGTCCATCGTCTTGATAAAGGAACTTCAGGTGCTGTTCTTATTGCAAAACATCCGATTGCGAAAGCACTCTTTGATCGCATGATTGAGAATAACGAAATCAAACGGAAATACACTGCAGAAGTTGACGGTTACTTAAAAAGACCTAAAGGTACAATTAGACTTCCGATTGGAAAAGACCGTCATCATCCAGCCAAACGAATTGTTTCAATGTCTGGACAATCTGCTGTTACAAATTTCAGGCTTATTGAACGCAAAGATGAAACGTCAATCGTAGAAGCTGAACTAGAGACAGGCCGGACACACCAAATTCGTGTTCACTTATCACATCTTGGATACCCTGTTACAGGCGATACACTCTATGACGGTAGTGAAACAGAAGACGGTAATTATCGGTTAACTGCAACGACGTTATCGTTCATCCATCCATTTACAGAGAAACAGACGCTTATCGAAATGAGTACTATCTAACAAATGCCCTGGAGAGTTGTATCTCCAGGGCATTTTTATTTTGTTCTTAAAACGCTAATCTACTTCTTTATCTTCAATATGGTCAAAAGTCAGATCATGTGCCTGCGTGAATAACTCTTTTGCACCCTGAAGTTCATATTTCACTAATTCGGATAACAGTTTCTGTTCTTCAATTATTTCTTGAATAGTACTGATGTCGCTTTGGCTTACTTTAATCGTACTTAGGATACTTTCAATTTTTGATGCAGTTACGAAACTAATTGAGACCCCTTTTTCAACGAGTTCAGCACCCTTCCTTATAGCTACAAGCGCCTGCTCGATTTCATCGCGATGGGAAGAAGTCAACGCCTGGAAGTTTGCAGTACTATCGGATGCGCTTTCTGCAGTTTTTCGTACTTCTTGTGTAACAACTGCAGTCCCTTTACCAAGCTCACCAGCCCGTGCCGCCACAATTGGTGTATTCAATGCGAGCAAGTTTGTCTGCACTGCGCTATTTTCTATATCTAAATACGCCAATTTCAGACGATCCATTTCTTGTTGGAAAATGTCGTCTCGGATACCTTTTCCATTTCCGAACATATCCATAAATTCCTCCCACATTCTTTTTCATCATACCAAAATATAGCTGTTTTCAATTTCAGTATTCACGATAAAAGTTGCAATACTACGCATAAAATAAAGACTTATGGGGACCCTTATGGACGTTGGCGATATTAATACATATCCGGATTTGTTCCCGTTCGTTCATCTCTATTAAGCGAATTAATCAAGTTCATCTCTTCAGATAATAGTTCAAAATCGGCTACTTCACTATTTTCCCGAATTCGTTCAGGAGTCACTGATTTTGGAATGACAATAAGATTGTTTTGTAAATGCCAACGGATAATTACTTGTGCAGGTGTTTTACCGTATCGCTCACCGATTTGAAGAAGTGTCCGTTCTGCAAATAGTTTCCCACGTGCAAGCGGCGACCAAGATGTCACTGCAATGCCGTTCTCCTTGCAAAACGCGCGCAACGGTTCCTGCGTTAGATACGGGTGGAGTTCAATCTGGTTCACCATCGGCGCTACATTCGCTTTAACAAAGATTTTCTCTAGATGATAGGCATGATGATTGGAGACGCCTATGGTACGAATCAGTTTTTCATCATATAGTCGTTCGATCGCTTTGTAAGTGTCGACATATTTATCTGATACAGGCCAATGTGTCAAATATAGATCCAAATAATCTAAGCCAAGTTTCTCCAATGAATTTTCGAATGCCCTAAGCGTCGCATCATAGCCTTGATCGGTATTCCAAACCTTCGATGTGATGAACAACTCTTCCCTCGAAACACCGGAATGACGAACCGCTTCGCCTGTTTCGCTTTCATTCTCATAAATGGCTGCTGTATCAATTGCACGGTACCCAGTTTCTATTGCATATGTAATTGCTTCGACTGTTTGCTCGGGATCTATCATTTTGTAGACACCGAGACCTAATTGTGGCATTTTCACACCATTTGCAAGTTCAATTGTTCCCTTAAATAGTTTTGACATAGTATACTTCCCCTTTCGCCGCTTATATTTCCATTGTACAATCGGCATCCGAATATTACGAATTACCGGACTAGATTTCAGGGTTGAATTTTACCACAAAAACGAATATTATTGTAGATGCACTTCGTTTCGTTCGTATTTTGAGAGGAGAATTACATTGTTTCATTTAAAAAAGAATAATACTACTGCAAAAACTGAAATATTAGCCGGAATGACTACTTTTTTGACAATGGCATATATCGTAATCGTCAATCCGATTATTCTTGCTGATGCAGGTGTACCATTCGAGCAAGTTTTCATTGCAACAATTATCGCTGCTGTCGTTGGTACACTTTGGATGGCACTCTTCGCTAACTATCCAATTGCTATTGCGCCTGGGATGGGATTGAATGCCTATTTCACATCGGTTGTTCTCGCTTCTGACGGACAACTCGATTACATGACCGCTTTTTCTGCAGTATTTATAGCTGGACTATTATTCGTACTATTGTCCTTGACATCTTTCCGTGAAAAATTAATCGAATCTATTCCTGAAAGTTTAAAACTTGGAATTACTGCAGGAATAGGATTATTCATCGCTTTTATAGGTTTGCGCCTATCAGGAATTGTTGCTCCTCACGAATCAAATCTAGTTAAGCTTGGCGATCTCACTTCTCCACCTGTTTTGCTAGCATTATTCGGTCTTTTAGTAACGGTAATCCTTATGACACTGAATGTCTACGGCTCGATTTTTATCGGAATGATACTGACTGGGATTATCGCAACAGTTACAGGTCAGCTCAAATTTGAAGGTGCCTTATGGAAACTGCCTCAATTGCCGGAAGGTATTCTTGTTTGGAATCCCATTACTGCATTTGGTGATGTCATTTCGCATGGTTTGTATGGCGTTGTCTTTGCATTCCTTATTGTTACCCTCTTCGATACGACCGGTACGATGATTGGGGTCGCGAAACAGGCTGGACTGATGAAAGGCAATAAGCTACCACGTGCACGTCAAGCATTGCTTGCAGATTCCGTTGCAACGGTCTTCGGATCCATGTTTGGAACGAGTCCAACATCAGCGTACGTCGAATCTTCATCCGGTGTTGCTGTAGGTGGCAGGACAGGATTGACGACGCTGACTGTTGCTATTCTCTTTATTGGTGCAGCATTTTTCGGTCCGCTTGTCAGTACGTTGTCCAGTGTCTCTGCCATTACCGCTCCTGCTTTAATCATCGTCGGAAGCTTGATGATTGGCGTTGTCAAAGATATTGATTGGGATTCGTTTGATGAAGCATTCCCAGCCTTTCTTGTCATCTTGACAATGCCACTCACATCTAGCATTGCGACAGGAATCGCACTAGGTTTCATCACTTATCCATTATTAAAAGTTGTGAAAGGGAAAGGAAAACAAGTTCCTATCCTGCTCTATATTTTCGCAGTACTGTTCACCTACCAACTATTCTTTTTACCACATTAAAAAAATGCCCTTCCGTTATTATTCGGAAGGGCATTTTTCATATATTTATTCTACGTCTAGAGGTGATAGCTGACAAGACGAGCGCTCCTGCAGTTACTAGGTGCATGAACCAGCCGATGATCGGAATCGCACTCACTACGCTCGTCACTAGACCTAGAATTGACGCTCCCTTGCCCTGCATGTCCCTGATTGATAGTAGTAATGTAATTGCATGTAAAACAAACATGACACCAAGTGCCGAATAACCGGAGCTTATGACAATGACTCCTCCAATGAGCGGAATTGCAAGAAAACCTTCCGCAATTGCCGTTACCCATTTCATTACTGTTGAATAATTCATCTATATTTCCTCCATATCATTTGAGCTATTGTGTTATATACGGACTAGCTAGCAGAAAGTTTCATTTTTCTCTGCTCTGTCATAACTTTTCTTGGCAGTCGTTTCAATTCATTTAAAAATAGGGTATACTAAATTGAGCTACTAATGAATTTACAGGAGGTACCTATCATGACAGTAATTCTGATTATAGGTGTGTGCTTTGCATTCCTATCTGCAATTTTCACAGGTGGATACGATGATAAACCCGGCAAGGTTAAGATACCTGGTCAAAGAAAATAATAACAAGTAAACGGGACATGCCTTCTGGCTGTCCCGTTCTTTTAATTTATTCCCGGATAGGATTGCTGTCTGAGCGCTTCATATATAAGAATAGCGGCAGTGTTCGACAAATTAAGTGACCGTATGTTTTCGTTCATTGGGATTCTCAAACACCGTTCTTTATTCTCTTGTAAAACGTCATCAGGGAGACCGGTCGTCTCTTTACCAAAGACGAAAAATATATCCGTAGAAACATCAGAATAATCGAATGCTGTATGAGTCCTTTCACCATGCTTCGTTAAAAAGTAAAATACCGCTTCAGGATTCGCCGCAAATAGCTCTCGAATTCCTTCATGATAGGTAATGTCAACATGCTCCCAGTAATCGAGCCCCGCACGTTTCAACATCTTGTCATCCGTCGAAAACCCAAGTGGTTTCACAAGATGAAGTTTCGTTCCTGTTCCTGCGCATGTTCGCGCAATGTTCCCTGTATTTGCTGGGATTTGTGGTTCAAATAACGCTACATGTATGGCCATCTCAATGATTCCTCCAATTAAACTTTTTCTTTCCAGTTATCCGATGCCTTTGTTAATTCAGCACGTACCTCCGGATCTTCCTCTATCACTAACGCTTCCATAATAGCTATATAGCCTTCTTCCAAACCGATTCGACTAAGTGCCCATGCAATCGTACCACGAATGACAGGCCTAGGATCGTTTTTTAACATGCTGATCAATTCAGGTACAGCAGACTCATCCTTGAAATGTGCGAGTGCAATAATTGCATTTCGCTGAATCGGATTTTTTCCGCGCCATGATCCTGATACATGTCCAAATATCTCTTTGAATTCGCGATTTGACAACCTAAGAATCGGTTGAAGAAGCGGCTTAGCCAATTCAGGTTCCGGTTGGAAAGCTTGCTGATGCAAATTATGCTTTCCTTTATTTTTAGGGCACACCGTTTGACATGTATCGCACCCGTATACCCGATTACCAAACTCCGTACGAAATTCTTCTGGGATTGGCATTTTCGACTGTGTTAGAAAAGCAATACAACGCTGCGCATTTAATTGCCCTCCTTGTATCAAAGCCCCTGTTGGACATACGTCAAGACAAAGTGTGCAATCCCCACATTCATCCTCCATGGGAACATCTGGAGCAAATGGGATATTAGTAATCATTTCACCGAGGTAAACATACGAACCGAATTCTGGCGTAATGATTGAACAGTTTTTTGCCGACCAACCGATGCCTGCCCGTTCTGCAACAGCGCGGTCTACAAGCTCCCCCGTATCGACCATTGAGCGAACTTTTGCCGCAGGTGCATGTTCCAGTATAAATTCTTCAAGCAGTCTCAGTTTCTCACGAAGGACCGTATGATAATCTGTTCCCCAGGATGCACGACAAAAAATCCCCCGCCGCTCACCTTTTTTCCCCCTAGGAGAATCTGCCATTTTGGACGGATAGGCTACAGCAATTGCAATAATACTTTCCGCTTGATCAAGCAATAAGGCAGGTTCTGTCCGTTTATCTAAATCTTTTTCTTCGAAACCCGACTGATAGCCAAGTTCTTGCTGCCGCTTTAAGCGGTTTTTCAACTCACGAAATGGCGCAGCTGTTGTAAAACCAATTTTGTCGATGCCGATTGACTCCGCATAGTTCCTCACTGACTGTTGCAATTGAACAGCATTCACACTGTATCGCCTCCACTATGCTACTATTGAATTAAACTATATAAAGGGTGAAGTCATTGATTATCGAAATGGATATGAAGCTGTTAGGTACCATACCCGGATTAAAATTGGGCATTAACCATTATACCAAAATTACAGTGTCAGAATCGCCTCAAATGCTAAAAGGAAAATTACAATTATTCCAAGAGCAGCTTTTCTTTGAACTGGAGAACAAATCTGTCACCGAATTCCCCGGCATTAACGAATGGCGCACTGTATGGAAAGCACTTGGCGCAGACCCTAATCGATACCGTCATTCTACAGAAGCACTTATGCGGCGGATTAAGAAGAACAACTACATCGATCCATTCCACAATGCTGTCGACTTGAACAACTTCTTTTCCTTACAACACCAAATCCCAATAGGTATTTACGATTTCGAAAAAATTGTCGGCGATGTTTTGGTAACTTCAGGCATGGATGAGGATGGATACGAGGGATTGAACGGCCGTTTTAATTCATTACAGAACATTCTACTGCTAAAAGATGATTATAGCCCATTTGGCAGTCCATATGTCGACTCTATTCGCACCGCCGTAACAGAAGATACGACCGAAGCGTTGCATATCTACTTTTTACGTCCATCCATGGATGCTGCTGAAGCGTTTAAACTGACAACAGCATGCGGAAATATGTTCACTAGTCTTAGCGGCGGAGACGTCCGTTCTTATGTTTTGCACGAAGGACAAACTTCTATTACAGTAGACTGACATCGTTTATAAATGGTTGAATATGTATATTTAAAAAAAGTAGTACAAACCAAGCTCTTGGTTTGTACTACTTCTATTTGTATTTTCTTTTCCTAGCTGTTTTACATCTTTTAAAATTACTTACGTATTGTATTTAATGCAGTTGTCCATGGGATAACTTGGTCTAACATTTGGTTTACAGAATCTGCTTGCACGGCAGCAGGTTTGAATACCGTACCATTTTCGAAGTCAGTAAATAGTGATAATGCTGGATGTACACGAACATGCGCTACAAGCAATTCACTTAAAATACCGCGTAAATGTTCAGTTGCACGTGCCCCGCCTACTGAACCATATGATACAATACCAGCCGCTTTATTGTTCCACTCGTCACGTAAGTAATCTAAAGCATTTTTTAGTGCGCCTGTGATTGAGTGGTTATATTCTTGAACGATGAATACAAATCCGTCGCAACCATTAATACTTGCTGACCAAGCTGCTGCGCCTGATGCATCGCCACCTGGTTCACCTAATAGTGGTAATTTGAAGTCTGCGATGTCAATGATTTCGTATGAAGCGTCTCCGCGTTTGTCTGCTAGTTCTTTTACCCATTTCCCTACTTGTGGACTAACTCGTCCTTCACGTGTACTACCCAAAACAATCCCAATTTTCAACATGTCATTTCCTCCTGTTTGCTCTACATTTTCGTTTGATCCGAATAATTTTTTAATAAAACTCATTGTTATACCTCATATTCTTTTTGAATTTCAATTGTGCTTCTTACTGTATCAAACTGTCGTACTAACTGCTCAATTTGTGTGCGCTTTGGTTCTAAAAAAGGTGGTAATGATAGTTTTTCGCCAAGTGTTTCATATGGCTCATCACCCATAAATCCTGGTCCATCTGTTGCAAACTCAAATAAAATTTGTGGTGCAACGCGTACATATAGCGATTCAAAGAAGTGACGATCAACATAACCCGATGTTTGGAATCCAAATTCCTCAAGTCGTTGCGTCCATTCATCTAACACTACACGATCCTCTACACGAAAAGCAGCGTGATGAACTGTACCATATCCTTGTCGTGCAATTGGTAATGTCGTATTATGTTCTACAATAATTTGAGAACCATTTCCTCCCTCACCCCCTTCAAATAAATGAGAAGTTCCTTCTGAATTAATTTCTTTAAACAGCAAGACTTCTTCTAACATTTGTTTGAAATATGTGAAATCCGAAATTCGAACAAAAATTGGGCCTAAACCAGTAATCGCAAACTCTAATGGAATTGGACCTTTTTGCCAAGCTGTACCAGCTGCGACACCTTCATTAAATTCATCAGAAATTAGTTGATACTGCTGATCGTCAAAATCTACGAAAGACAGTGTCTTTTTACCAAACTGCTCCTTGATGCCAGTATGCTCAATCTTGAGTCGGTTAAAACGTTTTACCCAATAATCAAGTGCTACATCAGTCGGTACTCGGAATGACGTTTTGGCAATCTCATTTGTACCATGTATCCCCTTTGGAATGTTTGGGAAATCAAAGAACGTCATATCGGTTCCAGCACTTCCTTTGTCATCTGCAAAGAAGAGGTGATAGGTTTGTATATCGTCTTGATTGACCGTTTTTTTAACTAACCGCATACCCAATACATATGTGAAAAACTCGTAGTTCTTTTCTGCACTACTTGTAATAGCTGTTACATGGTGAATTCCTTTTAAATGATTCATTATTTCTCTCCCTTTCATTTCTATATAATCACTAATACTCAAATTAATAATTCTTCAATTCGAGATATTAATGAAAAAAATTATAGTTTTTCTGCATGGTATCCAATTTGTTTCAGAAGGTCAATTGTTTTAGTAATATCCTCATCTGTTAACTGTTCAAAAATCTGCTCAATTTTCTTTTGATGCTGAGAGAAATTTTTATCCATAAACTCTTTTCCTTCACTCGTCATAACAGCATAAGTTACGCGACGATCATCTGGACACGCTCTACGAAAAATATAGTTCTTTTTTTCAAGCTTATCTACGACATAAGTAATACTACTACTTGAAATAAGAATCTTTTTTCCAATAATTTGTATTGGCTGTTCCCCTTTATGGTACAACAATTCTAGAACAGCGAATTCGGTTTGATTTAATCCGAATGTGGCTACACTTTTTTTATTAACTTCCTGAATCGATTGGGAAGCACGAAGTAAAACTGTAAATGCTTTTAACTTATTATTTTCCATTCCTATTCCTCCCTTCCACTTTATCTCGGATTGACATATCTTTAATTTGAAATAAATTTACCATGTACTTCGTTACTTGTCAATCGTTTTAGATTTTTCAAGAATCTAGGAAGATAAAATCATATACGTCTCATGACTTTTGTTTCCGTTTTAAACAATACCAAACCAAGTGTAAAGGGCAATAATCACAAATACGGTTACTGTTTTAATGATGGTAATCACAAATATGTCACCATAAGATTGTTTGTGTGTTAAGCCTGTAACAGCTAGTAAGGTAATAACGGCTCCGTTATAAGGAAGTGTATCGTAATACTCTTTGCACCTATAGCGGCACTTTGAAAGAATAGATGGCTTCTTACCTGGAGAAAAGCCGCCAAAGATGCAATTTTGGCGGCTGATGCTCTCTCTATGATTTTTTCTTATTTACTTTAAAGATGTGTCAGTTTCTAATAGGCAACACAAGCTTAGATGCATAATTTTTACTAAAAGTAAGCAAGGAACACATTGTACAAGATTGCCCGAAATTATATCTTCGGGCAATCACACTCTCAATAGAATATCATCTATTCTTTTCTTCCAAAACAACTGCATTTTTCACTTGAACATTGTAGGGACGCGACAGACAAAGGCAATTGCAATGGAAAACTCGAAATAGTATCGCCGGATTCCCTCTATGAAAATCGTTTCTTTCTCTTCGGCGGTAAGGAGCGATTTTTTTAGTTCAATTTTTGAATGGCTGTGTTTTCTCACCATCAATTAGTAATGTCCATGTTCCTTGCTCTGGAAATTTCAAATCCCCTTGATATTGATATATAAACGAACCTGCTACAGTAGCTTTTCCATTCTGAATAAAAACATGTTCCGAAATAATGTTCCCTTTCTTACTAAGCACCTTAACTTCTATTTCCTTCCCACTTTCCTTCGAACTTTCAATATAGATTTCAGTTTTCTCATCTACTTTAAGTTCCATTGGATGATTAATCAAAGTATAATTTTCAGTCTTAGGAAATGCGGGAAGGACTTCAATTACGAATTCCTCAAATAATTTATCATCCACATAGAAGGATAATTGCCAGTCTCCCTCTGTAGGGATTGTTTCGAAACTCGTCACTATCTGTTGGATATTTTCGTCAAATAGAAAACCGTCGAAAGTCCCTTTAGAAATCACGATTTCTTCATTGTAAGTGTTCTTTGCTTCTACCCTATAATTTCTTCCTGCGAGTTCTGATGAATCCCCCCAAAAGTAGAGCATCATTTTAGCTCCTCTTCTCGCATCTTTGGCTACAAATTGCTCGTTAAATAACATCCCCACCTTATCTTCAATTCCAGTCACTTCTTGATTATTATGTGGTAGGTTAAAGATTTTGGCTTGTTGTGTAGTCAATTCTACTTGAGGCCGAAACGACTGCCTTAACTCACTAAACCAATTATTCCTTTCACTGTCACTTGATAGGACAAGGGCGAATACTGTTGCACATATCAAAGTTAGTGCAATGAAAGGTTTAACAAAGTCTATCCTCATTTTAGGCTTGATTTCCCTTTTCAAAGCTAGGCTGATGTTTTCCTTCTGTTCCTCATTCAATGTGTATTTAGGAAGTTTTTTCAGATTTTCTTGTAAGTTCTCCATTCTCTTCATAAGGAAATCCCCCCTCTACAAGAATCTCTCTTAGCTGCTTTAATGCTCGATGAAACATGACATTCACATGATTCACATTACTTTTCATTACTTCGCTCACTTCTTTAGCTGTTAACTCCAAAATGCCTCTCAGGATAACTACTTCTTTATATTGTGGAGAAAGTTGATGGATTGCTTTATATAATTGATGAATCTCTTGATTAAGGATAGTTTGTTCTTCCAATTCATTTGAATATTTTGGCTCGCGGAGAACTAAGTGCTTGATCTTCTCCCATACTTTCCTTCTCCGGTAACCATCAACAACCTTATTTCTTGCAATAGAAATCAACCACGTTTTCGGATGAGATTGACCTCTGAACCCTGACATTTTTTTCATAGCAATCATAAAGGTTTCTTGTACAAGATCCTCGACGTCCATCGAGCCTATATAGTAAGTAAGGAAGCTTGTGATATCCCTTTCGTACAGTTGAAACCACTCCTCGATTTTATGGTTCGTCACACGATTTCCCCCCCTTTGTTTATTAGACGATTCACTATGTAAAATATTACAGATAACTAAGAAGAGATATTACTTCAAGGTACAGTAAAAGAACTTCACCAATTTCTTCTCCTCCCAAAAAAACTCCTTTTACCAACTTAAAAGAAGTTTTGGTAAAAAGAGTTCTTGATTTCAACTTATATAGTAGATACATTCAATACTTATTTATTAAGTCAACTTTTCTTGACGAAACACTCGTTACTCATTTTCTGCAATATGTCTCAAGGCCCGTGCCCGACTCATGATGAAATTCCTCATATAACTTTCCAAAAACAACTTATCCGCAATAACACCAATCAATCCATATGGTGATGTATATTGAAATCTGTCAATCATTAAAGTGCCATTATCCATCTCAATAAACTCATGAATATGGTGAAAAGAGTGGAATGCCCCTTTCACCATTATGTCTTCAAACTTATACGGTCTATCCATCACCGTTACTTTTGCAGTCAGTCGTTGTCTTATACCGAAATGGACGGCCTCCCATGTAACAACATCCCCGGCCAGTAATAAACCTGTTGTAATCCCACCGACAGCCTTCTCTTTCGTCCCCTCTGTCGTACGTGTATGAACATCCACATCTCGTGCAAGATCAAAGCAACGTTCTACCGAGGCTTGAACAAACTCCTGGTGTTCAATTATTGGCATATCGGTTCCCCCGTTCTCTAGTCTTTTATCTAAACATGTGTTGAAGAAAAGAATTGAATTGCATTGAATACACTACGGTGCTATGGATAGCCATCGTAAGGCCCCTTCGCTCAATTAATTCAACTTATATAGTAGAAATTAAATAAAAAAAAACACAACCGAAGTTGTGTTTTTTCATCTGATACCCGAGGCCGGACTTGAACCGGCACGCCTTACGGCATCGCATTTTGAGTGCGACGTGTCTGCCATTCCACCACTCGGGCATACTAATATTCATTTCACCAACAATGATACATAAGAAAATTGGAGGCGGCAACCGGAATCGAACCGGTGGTAAGGGTGTTGCAGACCCATGCCTTACCGCTTGGCTATGCCGCCATATGAAATGTGGAGCGGAAGACGGGATTCGAACCCGCGACCCCGACCTTGGCAAGGTCGTATTCTACCACTGAACTACTTCCGCGAAACTGGGGTAGCTGGATTCGAACCAACGAGTGACGGAGTCAAAGTCCGTTGCCTTACCGCTTGGCTATACCCCAAAAAGATAAATGGGGCGACTGAAGGGAATCGAACCCTCGAGTGTCGGAACCACAATCCGATGTGTTAACCACTTCACCACAATCGCCATGATATCTAATTTGTTTTCATTGATTATAAAAATGGGGCGACTGAAGGGAATCGAACCCTCGAGTGTCGGAACCACAATCCGATGTGTTAACCACTTCACCACAATCGCCATGATATATAATTTTGTTTTCATTGGATATAAAAATGGGGCGACTGAAGGGAATCGAACCCTCGAGTGTCGGAACCACAATCCGATGTGTTAACCACTTCACCACAATCGCCATGATATTAGATTAAACTAAAAAAATGGCAGGGGCAGTAGGAATCGAACCCACATCAAAGGTGTTGGAGACCTCTATTCTACCGTTAAACTATGCCCCTACAAAAATGGTGGTGGGGGGCGGATTCGAACCGCCGAACCCGTAGGGAGCGGATTTACAGTCCGCCGCGTTTAGCCACTTCGCTACCCCACCATATTGGTGTAAATGGTGCCGGAGAAAGGACTTGAACCCTCAACCTACTGATTACAAGTCAGTTGCTCTACCAGTTGAGCTACTCCGGCACATATATTAGAATGGTGGCTCAGGACGGAATCGAACCGCCGACACAAGGATTTTCAGTCCTTTGCTCTACCGACTGAGCTACTGAGCCACATATTTGGTTTACATTAAGCCGTTAGCTCTTTCTAAACCTTAAAGTATTAATAAAAATGGCGGTCCCGACCGGGATCGAACCGGCGATCTCCTGCGTGACAGGCAGGCATGTTAACCGCTACACCACGGGACCATTTGGTTGCGGGGGCAGGATTTGAACCTGCGACCTTCGGGTTATGAGCCCGACGAGATACCACTTCTCCACCCCGCGACAACAATATAAACTATTAATTTAATAATGAACTTGAATGTCTAATCAAAAACCAATTATGTAATTCACTGCTTTATGATTAAAATTTGGTTGCGGGGGCAGGATTTGAACCTGCGACCTTCGGGTTATGAGCCCGACGAGATACCACTTCTCCACCCCGCGACAGTATTATTTATAGAGTAAATGTAATGGTGGAGGATGACGGGCTCGAACCGCCGACCCCCTGCTTGTAAGGCAGGTGCTCTCCCAGCTGAGCTAATCCTCCTGGGTAAAATTTTCTTCATCACGTATAGTGTGCGTTTATGAATACTCTTTTCAAAACTTCGTTTTAAAAAAGTAATGGTGACCCCTACGGGATTCGAACCCGTGATACCGCCGTGAAAGGGCGGTGTCTTAACCGCTTGACCAAGGGGCCTTTATTATTATTTATGTGAATCTGGCGGAGAGCAAGGGATTTGAACCCTTGAAACAGCGTTAGCCGCTTACATGATTTCCAATCATGCTCCTTCGGCCACTCGGACAGCTCTCCTAAATGGCTCCGCAGGTAGGACTCGAACCTACGACCGATCGGTTAACAGCCGATTGCTCTACCACTGAGCTACTGCGGAATAATAACAAAGATCATACAATGAGTATGTTCTTTTGGACTAACAGACCAGCGACGTCCTACTCTTGCAGGGGGAAACCCCCAACTACCATCGGCGCTGAAGAGCTTAACTTCCGTGTTCGGTATGGGAACGGGTGTGACCTCTTCGCAATCGTCACTGAACTATTTTCCACAAGACAAGATTAAGTATATCATATCTTGTTGGATCTTGCAAGCGTTTTTTACAAAATAATTAATTTTGTTCGCTCAAAACTGAATAAAACAGACATTGTGCTACACAGAATCAGGGTAATCAAGCCCTTTTTCAAAATTGGTTAAGTCCTCGATCGATTAGTATCCGTCAGCTCCACACGTCGCCGCGCTTCCACCCCAGACCTATCAACCTCATCTTCTTTGAGGGATCTTACTTACTTGCGTAATGGGAAATC